>JBDUDG010000165.1:0-7087 GCA_040003045.1 Saprospiraceae bacterium
GCTTCAGCTGTAGCAGCAATTTTACGAAGAGCTTTTTCGTCTTTCTCCGTTTTCGCGATGATCGATTTCAGCTCGTCTTTTTTCAGATCAAGATTAGCTTTCTTGGATTTATATTTATCCTTGACTTCCTTGACTACTGTTGTTTTTGCATTGACCTTTTCTGCATTCTCGCGAGCCTTTTTCTCAGCAAGCTGAATTTCAAGTTTCTGCATTTCAAGCTCTTTAGACAAAGCATCATATTCACGATTATTCTTGACATCATCAAGTTGCTTCGTATATTTTTTGATCAGCGCCTCGCCTTCTGAGATACGGGTCAGAAATTTCTGTCCTTCTTTTTCTATATCCTTTACAGTATCATTCAGATTTTTCAACCTGGTCTCGAGACCTGTGATTTCATCTTCAAGATCACTGACTTCGATCGGAAGTTCTCCTTTCAGAATTTCTATTTCATCTATTTTTGAGTCAGCTTTTTGTAGAGCATAGAGCTGTCTGAGCTTTTCCTCTACACTGATTTCGGTTGCTTTAGCCATAAGTTTATTAGACAATCAGGTGAAATAATGGACGGGATTCGTGTTTAATTGGGTACAATGGGCGGCAAAAGTACGAAATTTCCTTGAAATGAGTTCCTGTAAGACATTTACTGTATATTGCTCACTTTCATAATGACCTATATCACAGATGATTATGTTATTATCTGCATCAAAAAATCCGTGGTATTTATAGTCACCAGTCACAAAGGCCTGCACGTTTGCCCTCTTTGCATCGTCAAGCAGGAAGCTACCTGAACCTCCGCAAATAGCCACCCGTTCAATCCGCTTCCCTGTCAATCTGGAATGCCGGATCACCCCGGTCTTCATTTTATCTTTTAGCAATTGCAGAAATTCTGTCTCATTCATGGAATGTGCAAAATGTCCGGTTATGCCTGCACCTGTTTCGGCTCCGGTTGCACCAGGACCTGGACGCAGTATCCCTTCAATAGTTAACCCTAATTGCTGAGCAATCCTTTCGTTAACCCCATTGACCAAAACATTATCAAGATTAGTATGAATGGCATACAATATCAAATCTTCCTTTATGGCTTTCATCACGATCCGCTCCGTAAGATTAGAACCGGTTATACTTTTCAATCCATAAAATATCGCAGGATGATGTGAGATCACCACATTACATTTTAATCTTAAAGCTTCATCAAGAATTTCTTCGGTACAATCCAGACAAATCAAAACACCTTTTACTTCCTCTGCAGAAGATCCAATCAACAAACCACTGTTGTCATATTTTTCCTGAAAATGGAGTGGAGCTATAGTCTCCAGGTATTCGAAAAGCACAGAAGCAGTTGTGGTCATGTATCCTTTTGATATCGTTTGTGAAGCTCGAGTATTTTGGTTTCGAGATTTGTGGTACTGAATCCGGCTACATAAGGGATCACCTCAACACATCCACCCCATGAAATCACTTCTTTAGTACCCACGATATCTTCCGGTCTGTAATCACCTCCCTTTACAAGCACATCAGGCTTCAATGCATTGATCACGTCAAGCGGAGTTTCTTCTGTAAACGGAAATACTGCATCTACACAACTCAGGGAAGCGAGAAGATAAAGTCTGCTGGCAAGTATATTTATAGGCCGCGATTCACCTTTGAGCCTGGTTACAGATTCATCACTATTGACAGCTACGATGAGATGATCACCCAGTTGTGCAGCAGATTCAAGATATCGGATATGACCAGCATGAAGGATATCAAAACAACCGTTGGTAAAAACTATGGTTTCACCCATCTGATGCCACTTCTCACAAACATTTTTTATCCGGTCGAGGTCGAATATCTTACTTTCTGCCGGGCGGGTAATAGGTGACATGTTCTTTGTCTTTTTTATTGTAAAGTGGTAAAACAATCATTCCGATGATGCCCCACATTAGTGTACCGAATATCTGGATCGAGAAGAATTGAATATTTGCAAATGAAAACGCATCATCACCATGGATGCCATAGATCGCAAGTGCCGAGATCACCATCACATGAAAAGTACCCATTCCACCCGGTGAAGGAAACACAACCCCAAGGCCACCAAATACAAATACCATTAGACCTGCCATCGCGCCAAGATGATGAGTGGGTACGAAAGATCTGAAGGCAAGGTACATCATCAGGTAATACATAAGCCATATAACTACTGTATCAAGCAATAAAAACCAGGGCTGTTCTACTCTCCTCAGACTTCGAAGACCATCTCTGAATCCATCGACAAGATGTTGTATACGCTGATAAAGTGACCATCGCTTTATGATTCTTCTATACCAGTATGCCATGAAAAAGAAAATAATCATCAAAAGGAGCACTATATACAACCAGCTCTTGCCAAAGATCGAATTGCCAATCTTATCATCGAAATAATTGAATAACACATTTCCCTGTAGAATAAGCACAAGGATGATGGCAAATAATAAGCTCAGCAAATCAAGTATCCGGTCCACCACAATTGTCCCCATTACTTTTTCAGGGCCGATGCCCTCGTATCGTGCAAAAAGTCCTGCCCGCACGACCTCACCTACTCGAGGCAATCCCATATTGGCAAAGTAACCCACCATGATCGTAAAAAAGGCATTGATGATGCTTCCTTTTCTTCCAAGCGTTTTGATGAGCATGAGCCAGCGATGAGCCCTTATAAGATTGCTCAACAAATATGCGAACACTATGATCGCGATCCAGTAATAGTTGGCTTCTGAAAAATCTGTCTTCAGCTTCTCAAAGAGACTGCAACTTTCTTTCGGAATATTTTTCAATGCACAGTCCGCTACATATGCTGCATTCTGACTACGGTACAACAGGAACAAGATCAGCACACCTATTCCCGTGAAGAGGATGAACTGCAATAATTTATTTACACTTTTTGGTAATGCCACGGGCTATAGCTTGATCTTATTCTGATGATCAGGAAAAATTGTACGCGGTTTAAATCCCTTCGCTTCTTCTGGTGTCACAAGTGCGTATGCCATGATAATGACGATATCCCCGACATGTACTTTTCGCGCTGCGGCACCATTGAGACAGATCTGTCCAGAATTTCGCTCACCCTTGATGACATAAGTTTCTAATCGTTCACCATTATTATTATTCACTACCTGTACGAACTCACCCTCGATCAGGCCACTCTCCTCCATAAGCATTTCATCAATGGTGATGCTGCCTACATAGTTGAGATTTGCCTCTGTGACTGTCGCTCTGTGAATTTTCGATTTGACAACTTTTAAAAGCATGGGATTCAAAAGTATGGTTTTCCCATTAATAGAAATCACATCGTTGCAGAATAAGGCAGTTTCCTCCATTATATAAGGTTATATTTTCCTGTTATCATGCTGTAGTATGCATCATTAACGGTAGTAAGGCAATAGAGTTTACTTTTTTTAAAATTCAGTATACATATATAATCCTTTTCCAATGTGTTTTGTGTTATGTATCAGATTTGCATCTTTACATGTCCTTTCACAGGCTTTGAACATCACGAATACGCATTATGATTATATTCAAAAGAGTAGCACACCTGCAGAATTGGGTACGCACGCGCAAAAAAGAAAACAAGGTGATTGGATTCATTCCTACGATGGGCGCGCTGCATCAGGGTCATCTCTCATTGGCAGATAAAAGCAAAGAAGAATGCGACATCACCATTGTCTCCATATTTGTCAATCCTAAACAATTTAATGATCCTCAGGATCTTCTAAAATATCCACGACCAATAGATGAAGATCTGAGGCTTCTTCTTCATCACAACATCGATGTTCTTTTTCTTCCTGATGTAGAAGACATTTATCCGTCATCGAATCAGGAGAAGCTTGATTTTGAGCCTGGTGAATTAGGCAATGTGATGGAAGGAAAATTCAGACCGGGACATTTTGCAGGCGTTGCGGAAGTGATGTACAGGCTACTGAATATAGTTTCACCTGACAGGCTTTTCATGGGACAAAAAGATTTTCAGCAATTAACCATTGTCCGGAAATTGATCCATGATGCTCATTTACCTGTGCTTCTTCTGCGATGCCTTACTTCAAGAGAGCCAAATGGCCTTGCAATGAGCTCGCGCAACCTCCGATTAAGTTCATCTGCAAGAAAACAAGCGACCATCATTTTTCAAACACTTCAGAATTCAAAAATTAAATTTGATCACGGAGAATCTATCGAGCAAATAAAAAAAGAAGCCATCAGCGAACTTTCCCTCGATAATTTTAAACCCGAATATTTTTCAATCGTCGATGGTTTGACACTTGCAGATATAAATGATCAGTCTGAATCCGGATTTGTTGTAGCCTGTTGTGCAGTTCATGTAGAAGGCATCAGGTTAATCGACAATATGATATGGAAAGAAAATAAATGAGCTGATTACAAAAAAAAACAAATGAAAAGTATTTACATGGCAGCTTCTAATCAGCATGTAGGAAAAACTACCTGCACTCTTGGATTAGTATCTGCCCTCATGCGTGAAGGATACAATGTAGGATACTGCAAACCCGTAGGTCAAAAATCACTTGAAGAAAATCAGCGAGTAGATAAGGATACAGTGTTGTTTGCCGACCTTATTCATTTTGACATCGAGCCCGAGCTTCATAGCCCTATCATACTTGGTCCCGGAGCCACAACAAAGTTCCTCGACAATCCTGAGGAATTTCGTTTTGAACAAGACATTCTTTCTGCTGCACATCAGCTAGCTAAAAAACATGATATCATAATCTTCGAAGGCACCGGTCATCCGGGCGTGGGGAGTGTAACCGGCGTTTCAAACGCACATGTTGCCAAACTGGTCAATGCCCCTGTAATCATGGTAGTGGAAGGAGGAATCGGGAGCACCATCGATGCCCTTAATATGAATCTTGCATTGTTCCGGGAAGAAGGAGTTCCAATTCTGGGAGTCATTGTCAACAAAGTGATCCCGGAAAAAATGGCAAGGGTCAAACACTATCTTGAAACATGGCTGAAGCCTCACCACATTCCGCTTCTCGGCATCATTCCTTATGAGAAAAGTCTTGCATACCCTGTGATGCGTTCTATCGCAGATTCGATCTCAGGTCTGACTACACACAATAATGAAAAACTAGACAACAAAGTCGAGGATATTGTAGCAGGATCACTACTCGATACCCAGGAACTTAAATCATTTGAGAATGTACTTCTCGTGGCTGCTGTTCGTCAGCTTGAACCTGCACTCGACAAAATCAATATGATCATGAAAGTACTGCGAAAAACTAAATCGCCATTGTCCGGAATAGTGCTGACAGGACAGGGCACGCCTGAATCGCGTTCCATCGACTACATACTCAAGCATAAGATCCCCATGATCAGAACTGAATTGGACACGTATGGATCCGTTCTGCAAATCAGCAAAATTGAAGTTAAAATCAACAGGAACACCCCTTGGAAAGTACGCAGAGCGATAGAACTCGTCGGTGAGTATGTTGACATCCAATTGATCAGAGAAAGACTTGGCTTAATCTGATCGTCAATACTCATCAGAAGTTCGCTTGTCTCTGACCACAACCCACTTAGTCAACGACGTTTCGACGTTCGCATGTCTCTGACCGCGAACCACTTAGTCCACGACGTTCTGACGTTCGCGCGTCTCTAAGCGCGAACCAATTAGTCCACTATAGGATCACAACCCCCGAAGCCATAAATTTCAGCTCTGTCACAGGTTCTGTGATCTTCGCGATCTCTTCTTCACTTTTTCCGGCATCCTCAGCATAATGACGCAGCTCACTGACAGGCGTCAATTCTTTATAAGCCGTACCTTCTACAAGTACTTCACGTCCGGCAATGTCTTTTGGCATAAAGAACGCATAGTCTTTAAATTTCACCATGAACTTCTGATCAGTAGGAGTGGTAGCATCCACGAGATTCATCCAGCAGCCTTTTGCCTGGCAAACACCATTGACCTTTGCTTTCATCACCACTTTTACAGAATCATTTGTTTCCAGCTTGTGCATCACATCTGAAACCGCCACTGCAGATTCGGGATGTGAAACACCTGTACCAAATGTATCACCTGAGGCAGCAGGCTTTGTGTTGCATGCAAAGCAAATCAGGAAAACAGGTGAAAGAAAAAATAAAACTTGAAATTTTTTCATAACGATTGTATATAATATCAGGAAGCAAAAATATGTTTAATATAATAAATCCATAATTTCCCTTCAATTCATCCCTATTTAAGGACCTGTACTTCTGATTTCATTTTAGCTTACTAACTCAGCCATCATGTTACGAACAGGTCTATTGCTCATCTCACTTTTCATTTCATTACAGGCCGGCTTCAGCCAATGTCTATCAGGCAATTGCCAGACTGGTATTGGTAAATTCCGCTTTCGGAGTGGAGCAATCTATGAAGGCCAAATGGTCTACGGCAGACTAAATGGAAAAGGCTCGCTCAAGTACACCAACGGAGATATCTACACCGGATCATGGAAACTGAACAAGAGAGAAGGTGTCGGCATCCTAACTACAAAAGATGGCCTGAGTTACAATGGTACTTTTTCCGATAACCAACTCAATGGCCAGGTGAAAGTCCTCGATTCAAAAGGTGGCTATTTTGAAGGCAATTGGGTAAATGGGATTTCTGAGGGAGATGGTCGTTACATTACAGCTGACGGCACTTCAACCAATGGTTCATGGGCTGAAAATGGGTTTGTACAAACAGTCAGCACAGTTTCAAAGAACAAACCTGAGGATTATGTCCCTGACTGCAATATCCTGCCATGCAGTTCAGGAATAGGGAAATTGGTTTTTGATGATGGATCCATTTATACCGGTTCGTTTGCTGATGGATCACCCGATGGTGATGGAGAATGCAGGTTTATCAACGGGGATACTTATAAGGGTCTTTGGAAAAATGGAAAACCTGATGGACACGGCATTTATACATATGGTAACGGAGTGGTACTGAACGGTGAATGGAGGGAAGGAAAGTACACGGATACAGCAAAGGCAATAAAAAAATCTTATGCGGAAGGCGCCAATATTTATGCCCTGATCGTCGGAGCATCCCGCTATGAATTTTTCGAATCTTTAAAATATACGGATGACGATGCTTATAAAGTGT
>JBDUDG010000011.1:0-23483 GCA_040003045.1 Saprospiraceae bacterium
CGTTACCTCACGGGACATGTTGTATAAACGATCCCTGAAGGCAAGTCGAAGCTTAGGGTCTTTCGTCTCAGATTTGTTTTTGCGATCAAGATAACTGAATAGAGGAGTAAGATCAAGGGACTCATGGAAATTGTACGCAAGCAATTCAAGTTGCAATATTTTCTCATCCATCGCGCCTTCTCCGTTGGTGCCGGACAGGATCGAATTGATGATCGAAGTGAACATGTCTTTGCGAAGGGCACTTTCGGACTCCTCACGGCGACTCATCAGCTCGGTATAAAGACGAGTCTTGGCTTCGTTTTCCTGATTGCGGTTGAGATAGTCGGACGCTACATAACTGACGGTCGCAATAGTCACTGCGGTCATCAAAGTAGCCAGAGGTGTCAGAATGATATTCGCCTTATCCCAAAAGTCTCTTTTTGGTTTGTGATCGTGGTTTACTGTTTCTTCAGTATCCATTTATCACCTTCTTTGACCACTGACATCGTGTAGTCCGATGAATTATTCGTGGAGAACACATCAAGAGAAGAGCCTTCAAAGTCAGTCAATTCCAGTGTGCATTTGCCGATAGGTTTGATCACGACGGAGTAATATCCTTTGTCATCTGTTGTGGCGGTTGCGATCAATTTTCCGGCCTGCATGATTTTAACTTCCTGTTTTACAAGGGGTTTGCCGTCTTTTTTGATGGTTCCGAAGATCTCACCGGCATAAGTCAGCATAGGAAGCAGAAGAAGAAGGCCAAGGAACAGGTTTTTTATCTGGAAAGATTTCATGTGAATGTTGGGTTTAGAAGTTAATTGTGTTTTAGAACGGGTATTAAACAAAGATAAACGAAAATGGGAGGGGGATGTTTCCTTCGGGGAGGGTGAATTGGATTAATGTTTAGTTAAGCCGCTGAAAAAGCTGAAATCGGTAAGCTGTAGTCAGTAAAAAACATTTATTTCCATTTCAGAGACTCCCAATGCAGTAACGAGACTACAGTTTGAATCTGAATCTATTTTGGAGCCCAACTGATTACCGGTTACAAGAATTTAGTAAAGATTTCAGCGAATGCTATCGTCAATCTGTTAGTGATCACGATTTCCAGAAGTCACAAGACTACACTTAGTAACTGATTCAAATTTGAATTCAGACCAATTACCGGCTACTGGTTAAAAAGATTTAAAGAAGGCTTGTGAATTAGAGCTATGTAAATTACTTCCCGACAGGCGGAACTTCAGGCGTACCCTGAATTGTAGTCTTTCCCTTCTCTGCTCTGCTCTGACATAGATTGCAGATATCGGTGATGTTTTTTAACTCTCTTGCCTGGGCGACAGTGCCCTGAAAGATTTCAGTGGTCCTGTTTGAATTAATATAGGGGCAATCCTGGAAAAGATGATAGCTCTTCCCGGATTTCGTCCAGTATACATTGTTCACACCACCCATAAGGACCTCGACTTGTTTTGTTTGTTCAGCGTACTTCTCCTGGGAAGGCGGATTGAAATCGATACCTGTGATACCCGCTATCAGAAGCGCGACAACGGCGATAGAACCTACGATTCCTTTTTGCTTGCCGTTCATATTCTTATTGGTGAAGATCAGGATCACCAAAGGCAGAAAAGCGATGACACTCATAATCACCCCAAGCTGGCTCTGAATAAAAAATTTGACCTGGTCTTTTGTAGAAGCAGGATCAAGCCTGTTTGATTTTTGCCATAACAGGTTACCGGCGACAGCAAAGATCAGATCAACGGCAATAAAGACGATCAACATGGTCATGCTGACCGGTACTTTTCTGAGCCATAAGATGGCCATGACTTCAAATGCGATTGCAACAACCCAAGACAGAATCGCAAACAGACGCAAGCTTTTCGCCCTGCCTCTGCTTTCGTCAGTTACAACGAAGGCCTGAGTCGATCGTGTGGTTTGAGGAGCATTTTCACCTCCTACGTTGGTTAGTTTTTTTGAAGTTCCTTTGTCTTGCATACATCAATATTAATTCATTTTGTATATTATTTGGAGATATAATAAATTTCGCTGAAACTTAAAAAAAACCAGGTCCCTTTGTTGGAACAGAATTCTATGAATTCAAGGGTTCCAAGAAGTCAAAATACTTCGTTATGTATTGCAAATCACTATGCTCACTACGCAAATCGCAATACGCAATAATTTAAGATCTCGCGTATCCAACCAAATTATCAATCAATAATAACCAGCTTTGATGTCTCGATGATACTATGATTTTGAATTAGAATCAAAAAATACAATCCTTCCTTCATTTGATCCCTTGAAAGTTTAATCGTATTACCTGATATGTTTTCGATTACCTTAACGATGTGTCCAAATGGAGTCGATACATAAAGTGTGACTCCATCAAACTTATCATCAGTATGTACGACAGTCTCGTCGTTAAAAGGATTCGGATAGATAATTATTTTATTATTTGAAACATTCTCATCTAAAATTGTAGGTACAGATGTCATGAAATTTCCGATCTGTGTGTGCAGGATAGCCCCATCAATTCCAACAATCCAACCATCACCAGAGTCTAAAAATTGAACTGAAGAGAGACTAATGTCCGGTAAGCATGGCTCAGGATTCCAATTAAGGCCTCCATCGATAGTGTAGATGAGTGATGGAACCAGGGAAGTAACCCAGCCAGTGTCAGGATTAATAAAAAAGACAGATGTGTTGGGAAAAAAGGCTCCATTCACTCCCGTTGAAGGAGTCCAATCAGCACCTCCGTCTAAAGTATGCAAGATGATTTGTGCGTCGCCGACTGTCCAGCCTTCAGTATCGCTTATAAAAAATACATCATTCAAATTGTCGGTGACACCACTATTTTCTTTTTCCCAGGACAGGCCATGATTAAGGGTCTTCAGAATGATTCCATTTTCACCGACTGTCCAACATGTAGAATCATTCCTGCAATAAATGGAATGAAGAGTGTTCGACTCGTTGCTTATTTGTTCTGACCATTGCGCTCCACCATTTGTCGTGTGCAATATCAAACCATTCGTTCCTGCAGCCCATCCATTGGTAGCATTTGTGAAGAATATTGTCTGAAGATCAATAGATATTCCGCTGTGCTGCACATCCCAGTGAAGACCACCATCTGTAGTATGCAGTATCGAATCAGACATGCTTCCGACTACCCACGATTCGGATTCGTTGTATGTGAAAACGGAATTAAGGTCAGATGTAGTCCCACTGTTTTGAAGCATCCAATGTAATCCCGCATCAACGGTATGGACTATCGTGCCAGAAGCTCCCACAGCTGTGCCAATGGAAGGACCTGAGAAATGTACATCATACAAAGTCTGTTCAGTGAAAGCAGAAATGTGATTCGTACGTTTTGATCCATTGTCACTTGCTTCTATGATCGCATGTCCTCCGATGATCCAACCACTGCTATCCGTAACGAGCTGGACATCCTGCACATCGTAATCAAGTGTATCCACCAACCAATGGGCACCACCATCAGCGGTATGTAAAAATTTTGAACCACCAATGGCCCATCCGATGGAATCATCGATGAAATGAATCGAGGTATAAAATTTACAACAATCGCCTGTCTGGGATTGCCAATGGTCTCCTCCATCGGAAGTATGAATAATGCCTGGTACACCTGCTATCCATGCTTCCTGATCATTGATAGCAGAAATCGAAAGAAGATTTTCAAAAGTTCCACTATTTTGAGGAGACCAATTCGCGCCGCCATCAGAAGTATGATAAAGTGCACCAAAAAAAGAAGTTAACCATCCTGACATTGGACTAGTGAATTGTATAGCAAAACCGCTTACACCTTGATTGAGAAGAGTCCATTGTGCACCTCCATTCGACGTATGAAGGATGCCATGACTAGAAGTCAGAATCCAGCCTTCATCAGGAGATACAAAAGAAAGAGACAGCAGATTATCTGACAATCCGCTTTGTTGATGCTCCCAGTTCAAGCCATGATTTGATGTATGCAGGATGGTTCCGGCTTGTCCAACGATCCATCCTTCGGAAGGAGTGATAAATTGAATGGCGAACAGGTCTTCGCAAGTCATACCTGATTGGTGAGTCCAGGAATCACCATGATCTGAAGTATACAGAATGGTGCCTGTGCGACCGATGATCCAGCCTTGAACAGGAGAGTCAAAATAAACTGACGTTAAATCATCGCCTGTTGGAAGTGCAGATTGCCATTCCCATTGCGCCATGACCCGGAAAGACAAAAATAGGAATATACTTACGGCGATTGTTTTCATATGAGTGAACAAGATCCTATTCTGGTATGAGAAGATCAATGATATTTACAGAAGACGGCCTATAAAGGATGAAAGTAAGGATCGCGTTAACATCAGGAGATGTAAAATCTGTTTTGGACTTGAAGGTGACAGAAAGAAATTAGGAATTCTAAGAAAGTCTTTTGAAGTTGGCCCCGAACCCCTGTCAGTTAATCCGGCATCTAGCATCTTTTACTTGCCGCTATTTCACGCTAATTAAATTCATCATAAAATCAACAATCCCAATTGCTTTAGCTCTTCCATCAAACTTCCAAACCAAAATAGAGTGAAATCTTCAAGGCCATTTTTTTCGTAATCTTCCTGAAGTTTTTGATAAGTCCATAGCTCATCTCGAGGTGACATTTTTTGTAAAACATTTGACACCCATTTTCCTTCACCAACTTTACATTTTATTGAAATAGTTTCCTTTCGGGTTGCAATTTCTAAACTTATGTTCTCAGGATAATAATGTATGGAACTACCAATCCAAACAATCATATCACTTTGTTTGGTCTCCCTTGCATGAGGTCGTGATAAATAGTTTGAAATGAGATCATGCGGTAGTGAAGTTGATGGCACTTTATCATCAAACCAATTTTGAAGCGGATGATCAAGACACACCCCATGCATATAGTTGTACAATGACTTCACCAGGCCGGCACTAAAAAGATCGTGATCAGCACCCTGCGGATCTTCATGTTCAAGATCATTATTTGCAAAAGCACCTATAGTGGTAGTGACAAGATTTACATTAAACAGCTCTGGATATAAACCCACAGGACTATGCGCCGTCATGGCAAATCGATGCCAAAAAGCAGATTGCAGAATATTGGCTTCAAACATTTGTCGCACTACTTCAAGTGAATCGATCGTCTCTTGTGCAGTTTGTGTCGGGAAACCATACATGAGATAGGCATGTACCATGATTCCGGCATGTTGAAAGTGTGAAGTGACTTTCGTGACCTGTTCCACAGTAACTCCTTTTGCAATCAATTGCAATAATCTGTCCGATGCAACTTCAAGGCCACCTGATATCGCGATGCAGCCCGATGCAGCAAGTAACCTGCATAAATCATAATGAAAACTTTTTTCAAAACGAATATTCGTCCACCAACTTACCACCAATTTTCTTCGAAGAATTTCCAATGCAACCGCTTTCATTAATGCGGGAGGTGCGGCCTCATCAACAAAATGAAATCCGCGTTCACCGGTTTGTATCACCAGCTCTTCCATGCGATCCACGATGGTCGCTGCAGAGGAGGCTTCATAATTTTTGATATAATCAAGTGAGATATCACAAAAAGTACATTTGCCCCAATAGCATCCATGCGCCATGGTGAGTTTGTTCCATCTGCCATCGCTCCACAATCGATGCATGGGATTCGGAAGTTGTATGACGGAGAGATATTTTTTTAGAGGCAAATCCGAATAATCAGGTGTGCCTGCATATTCTTGTTTGATATCCGGATGAATACTTCCATTGCAATATTTAACTACACCATCTGCCAGAATGAATGTTCGTTTCAACATGGAGACATCGATCTTTCCATCGAGATAAGAAAATACACTCATAAGTGGTGCTTCTCCGTCATCAAGGCAGATAAAATCCACGAATTCAAAAACGCGTGGATCCGAAAGTGTCCGCAATTCAGTATTTGGATAGCCACCGCCCATCACAATTTTAATTAGCGGATAATGTTGTTTAATCCATTGAGCACTTTTCAATGCAGCAAAAAGATTTCCTGGAAAAGGAACAGATAAGCAAACAATGTCCGGATTCAGTTCGTCCATTTTTTGCTTCAGCAAGGACAACATTAGCCCGGTGATAAAGCTTTTGTGGGATTTCAGATTTTGATACATTGTATCAAACGAAAGTGCTGACATGGCCAATCTTTCTGCATAGCGACTGAAGCCAAAATATGGATCTACTACTTCGAGTATAAAATCACTTAGATCTTCGAGGTATAAAGTGGCAATATGTCTTGCCTGATCGCGAATACCCATCGTGCCAAAAGCCCATTCCAGATCATCTATTTGTTCGAACTTCGATGCTTCAGGGAGAAAATTTCTGGTGCCAATAAAATGCGAAAGTGTTGGATCTTCATCCTGAAGAAACCGGAGGACAGGTTCAATCGTGTTGATGTAAATTTCTCTCTGCGCATATATCCTTTTCGAATTTTGGGAAGCAACCTTAATCAGTACCTCTGCAGAAATAAATAAATCCTGAAGCCCATCTTTTGAGAATAATGCAAGTATTGTTTCAATACCCAGGTCCATCTGGTGACTCCGGATATTTTGTGTGTTCAGAAATCCTTTGAGATAAGCGGTGGAAGGGTAGGGCGTATTAAGTTGAGTGAAGGGAGGGCTTATGAGGAGTATGTGGTGAGGCACTGGGAGCAGGTTATCAATAAAGATAAGTAAAGGGCCTTGACATTTCGTCATCTGCTCAATACTTCGGCATTTTTCACACGTAATATATTATCTGCTCTGGCATGTGAATTTTCGGTGTGGATGAAACGTACAATGGGGGTTAAAATATTTTCAGTTAAACATTGTCTTGTACTCACCTTATGGATACTTCATGAGCACTATCGTTTATCAGGTTCTTCTAATGGAGTTATCACTATGACCCGTAAAGAATTGAGCTTGTCAAAGGGTTCTGCATGAATACTTTATTTCTCCAATTCCTTCATTGGGTACAAAATTTTCAATGCATCAAACACTGCCTGATGCGCAACTGTCGCATGGTTCTCTTCAGGTAAATAATCAAAGTAGACTTTCAAACTCCCGCTTTCTGAAGTCTTTAATTTGTCAGCAAGCAAATTAGCATCAACTTCCATCACATGCGGAAAGTCCCCTGTCACTAGACCCTCTTTCCCAACACCTACATACACTTTCATAAGTTCCGTAAAGTTTTTTTGCAGGATAACTGATTGAATATTTAGCAATGATCCATTGTCCCACCAAAGACTTGGGCTTATGATGATATAGGTATTAAAAAGTTCAGGATTTTTAAACAATATCTCAGTTGCCAGAAGCCCGCCTAGCGATTCTCCAATGATCGTTTTTGAAGAATTCGTTTTGTATGTATTTGAGATAAAGGGCTGTAATTCTTCTTCAATAAATTTTATAAAATTCTCAGAATGACCTGTGGTCGGGTATTTTTTCCTGTCATTCTCAATAGAAGTAGGATAAGTAAAATCTTTTTTTCGGTCAATATTTGCTATGCCAACGATTATCGACTTAGGAACCCGATTGATCCATGGAAAAGAATTAAACTGATACAAGCCCACGACATGAATAAAGTCTTCATCTGCTCCACCATCCAGAAGATACACAACAGGATATGTAACCGTGTCATCTGTTTTATACCCATCCGGTAAATAAATATTTAAGATCCTCTTTTCGCCCAATATTTTAGAATCTAATACCTGTATCTCACCAAGCACAAATGGTCTTGGACTTGTAGCATTTTGAACAACACGTACTTGTCCAAATGAGAATATACACTGGAAAAACAGGATTAGAAAAAAATAGAATTTCATGTCTGGATATTATTTATTAATGAAGGGATCTGATCACTTTGCTTCCCAACGGGAACCTGTAAAATAGTACATCGCCACCAGAAATGGCCAGTAATCCTCCACGCTTACCTGAGAGCCAACGCCCATCGTATCCCGCTGCTGTACAAGTGTCTCACCATATGGATTAATGTTTGGATTCTTCTCAGCGTCTTTCTGATTGATGTGCTCTATCCCAATGGCATGACCGAATTCATGAGCGGCAATACAGTAATTATAAGTTTTCTCCTTGCGGCCATTTATCAAAACGTTGGTCACAGGTATGATGTTGACATCAGATTCAGATACTATAATATTGTGGTCATACATGGAAGCCCTTGAAACGATTTCCATAAAACTGCCCTGAGATATTTCCCGGTCATGATCGAAATGAACCTTTACAACTTTGTGCTCAGTATTTGAAACTGATTCAGCTCTAACGACCGTGATAAACCAGGGTACTGGTTCAGTAGTCGGCCCTGCAGGATAAACTCTGTGTTTATAGCTCCACCGCTCAGAGACAACTTTAAGAAAATCGCGGATAAATTTATTTTGCCGTTCCTGCTGATCCTTCCATGATTTGACCACTTCTCCAAAGTAAGGCTTGTCTTTATCTGTGTAAGTTTTGTGTTGATCTACAAATTCAAATTTCAATCTGACGATAAGCGTGATCGTTTTAGCATCTCTGTTCAGCTCAGCATCAAATACTCTTTCGCCAATATGTTTTCCACCCGATTTATCTGTGAACCCCAGTTTATCCGGGACATCAATACCTCGCAATGTTTGAATCGCAGGCTTGCCATTGTACAATTTTGATGGTGGAAATAATCCTTGCGGAGAATTCGAAGGGAGTATAGGACCGTTAGGCTGATTTAATCTGCCCGAAATCGGCTTGGTAAACCTGTTCGCAATACCTCTGGAATCGTCATCAATCATTGTTCAATTCGATGGTTAATTGTTTTTTGAATGAAGTTTACAATTGGATGGTCTATGACGGATCAACATCTAGTCCGGGAATTATGCCCGCACCTTCCACAACAATTTTACGATCCACATCGGGATCCTCACGCTCTGCATTCAAAAGACGGGATGCAAGACGAAGATTTTCCATCTCTGCTTTGCGGACTTCGGCTTGTACTTTATATACATCCAATTCGCGATGACGTAATTTGAAATTTTCAAGTAATGGTTTGGCACCAGGAAGGCATTCGATGAAAAGCGAATTCGTTGGTACGACTATTTCATCGCCATTCCTCAAAGGGTTCGCTATTATTTTTTCTAGCCAATCGCGTAAAACTGGTTTAAGTTCTTCAAATTTTTCTGTCGTGAGCTTGTCGTGCAGGCAACAAATGTATTTGCTGTATTCTTCAAGATTAATATTGCTCAGTTGATCCGGATCCATGGCGCCAAATGCATTGTCAATGTAAGGTGCGGCCATAAATTCAGTTAATGCATTGTGTTGTTTTAAAGGAAAGATCATATAGTTGCCTTTAAATCCAATCATGGTATCGAGGTCTGCGATTTCAACAAGTGGTTTGAAGGTTACAGGTTTTTTAAGTTTTCCTTTTATGATACCCGAATGTTTCGTAGTTCCTTCAGGACGGAATTGTGCAAAAATATCGCCCTGAGGATCAGGAGTCACTTCTACGGTGTAAGTTCTTGATCCATCAGTTTCAAGATTGGCTACCTTTACTTTATGCAAACGCAAAAATCGTTGATCAGGTGGCTCCATGCTCCAGATGGCCTGCATGTAATACAAAATATTATTCCTGATATGCACCAGGAGACGCTTGATTTGTGTTTCATTGTCAAGATGTGTCCGCATTGCTTTATTAAAAGCCTCTGTCAATTTGTGCAATGAATTCACTTCCACTTTTAAGTTCGTTGAGATGGCCTGTGCTTTGTCAAGTGCGTGTTGATACGCATCCTGCGCAGCGAGTTCACGCGCCTTGGCAGCTTCAGGATCCTGGCCTCCACCACCAAAGAAATCACCAACATCACTAAACCAACCATCCGTTTTTTCTGAAGACTCTTCATCAATTCGTTTATTGACATCCGCTTCGAGAGCAGCATATCGGCTATCTGCCTGAGAACTTGCACGAGCAAATTCTATCTTCAGTGAGTCAACAAGATCACGTTGTTGCCTTAGATTTTTTCGTAGTTCCCTGATTTCAAAATCATCTCCGACACTTTTTGTCGCAAGATATTTCAGACTTGTCCGGAAACTATCGTCCAGCAAAACACGATTGATAATCCAGTCGTAAGAAATCACCCAGGCCTCAGTGATGTGATCCGGTGCAGGCACTTCCTGTGCCACCAGGACAACAGGCATGACACGATACAATTGTTCAGAGATACGATACCTGCGTTGTAGTTCATAGAATAAATAAGTGACGGCGAGTTCATCATTTGGATTTACGACAGTGCCTGATTCCTCAAAAGCAGTAGAGGTCGTTTCCTCTGTATTGATTTCAACGCTTCGCTCTTCCTTATACTCCTGGGCTGCCTTTAACACGGATTCGTGAAAATCTTTTCGGTCATTGGAAGAATCACTGGCCGCTTCAGTTCCAAAATTTGTAGTCGATGAACCTTTGGAAATTGCGATGTCATAATCACCTGTGGCTGAAAGACTGAAATTGGTTTTGTTTTGGGCCTTGCTGATAATATCAGATTCTACTCGTGCTGTTGAGCTTTGTTCACTTGTAAAGGAGGAATTATTTTTAATAGCTTCCCTGGTGGAATGCCTTGTGGTCTGATTTATTTTCAAAGCATATTTTCTTTCTTCCTTTGGAGAAAGTGCCATGGTCTTGACGAGTTTTCCTGCCTGGTAATTTAGCGGAACCCATTTTTGACGGAATGTATTCAGTATGCCAAAATTGACGAAATGATAGTCCTTGTCTGCTGCAAAAACTGTAAACTCGTATTTTCCTTTCAGGCGTTCCTGCAGATCTTTCAATATTTTGTGAAGATTTGTGTAATCATCTGTCCGCACTTTGTCAATGATCCTTTCCCCCTGATCCCTTAATTTTTGAAGATAAAGTTCAAGGTTAGCCTTTCCAAAATTTCTTGCGATTAAACGTGTTATAGTTAGTAACGAAAGTTGGAGTGCGGGTGTGAGATTATTCCATTCGTTATCGGTGATATCAAAATAAGGTACTACTTCCGGATTGGCCGTTGGAAGTGCCGTGGTTGTTGTGCTGATGACGCCTTGTATTGCATTTTCAAAAGATAAGTTCGCCCCAAAAAAACTATTAAAATCAAGTCCAAACCGGTTTTTCAGGGTTTCGTTTGCTGTATTGGCAGCCTCAATGATGTTTTCATCAAGCAGTTGTTTCCAGACATGCTCAAATGCTATTTGAAGCGAATAAAAATCAAAAAAGGATGGTGTTTCAGCAGGACCTTTGTTGAGTGAAAATTCATCTACCGTTTTTTCAATCTGGGTTTTATCAGCACGTTGATTATTAAATTCCGGGGTTAATACATGATCCGGAGAAGGCATATTTTCAACTAAGCGGGCAATAAATTTTGGTATGTCGCTGTCTGTTACAGCCGTTACATTATCGCCTGTCATATCACCAGGCGTTGAAGAGATGTCCGTCGTATGGGTCGTATCTTCTTCACTGGAAAGGCCGGTGTGATTCAGCGCGCATTTTTGATCTGCTGATTGTGCCTGGCAGAATTTTTCGATCGGATTGTCATGAATGAGCAGGGTGCCAGGGTTGTCCGTGTTCGTAGCTCTATATAGAATTTCTCGAACATCCTTTTCGGGAAGATTTTTACTGCCTGATGAGGTATTGCCAAATAATTTTTGGCGATCAGATGGAGTGAGGTATAATGTAAATGGTACACCGCTTCCATCATTGAATACATCATTAGCATGACCTATTGAGTTTTCAACGACTTTGGTGGTGACCTCCTCGATACTGTCTCCTTCTTTGACGATTTCTAAACCGGAATGAAGTGTTTCAAAGTTGGTGGCAATTCTTTTTTTAAAGTCAGCTCTGAATAGTTGTTTATCCTTTAGTAATGTAATTACTTCCTGTTTGTGGAAATCTGCAAGACCGGTTTCAAATTTTATACGAAAGGAATTTTCGTTTTTGTAATCCTGGATTTTTTCATCGATGGATTTGTTCACAGAGGTGTTTCTTGTGTCATCTGCAATACTGAATTTAACCAGGGTGTCGGTAGAAATACGGATATTGAAATGTTCAGATTTCCCGGCATTGTAACGTGGTGGATTGCTAAAGAAAATAATTCTCGACGCGGAAGAAGCCTTTTCAGTATCAGGAGCTGAAACAGTAATTAAAAGATTAAATGACTTTTTTTCCGGTTGTAGAACAGTTTGAACACTGGGACCATATGTAAAAAGAAAAGTTCCGGATCCATCAGTTGATGTACTCCCAAGCCGGGTAGCAATTTTCAACAGGGTTTCCAGATCCTTGATCGACGCAGGATGAACATCCGGTCGGATATCATAAATTGTAACAATAAGGTCCGAAAGCCCCGCTTTGTTCTGATCCGTGATTTTACCATCAATAGAGAAAGTGTTTTGGTCATTTGTTGGTGTTGCCATGTCAAATATTATTATTGAAAAGAATCTGAAAAAGGGTGTGCCTAAAAGTATTTAATTTTTAGACAATACTCAAACAGATAATTCTAAATCCTACCTGACATACTTCCAATTCCGAATCTTGCCTTCACTCATCCATTCCACAGCAGTTTTTAATCTTTCCATTCGTGTCTCTTCTCTTTTGGCTTCAGTAACCCAGACAAGATATTCTCGTTTGTTAGATGGACTGAATTGATTGAAGGTAGCGAGCGCTTTTTTATTCTTTTTAAGTGCAGTCATGAAATAATCCGGAACCTCGATTTCCTCTTTCACTGCTTTTGAACGTGGAGGCAATTTGACATTATCATCATTCAGTTTTTTGGCTTGTTTAATAAAATCAATGATGACTTTATCGGGAGGAAGATCTTCAAGGCTGGTGATTCTGCCCAGGTGACCCATCGCATCGCCGCCCTGATTGGCTCGGTCGCTGAGATACCCTTTTGGATCTTTCAACAACGCTGCTTTCCAGAATCCAAATGCGGCATGCTCTTTAAAGGCAGCCATTGCAACATATGTCCCTTTGTAATCGAAAGAAGCAAAATTCCATTTGATGGTTTCCTGTACATCAGGATTAGCTTTATGAACCAGCTCCCGAAGATGCTTCAATATGGGTTTTGCAAAAGGTTGTGCATTTTTGATATAATCATCGATACGGTGGTCTTTAGTACCCATGTGAGAATGAATTTTTGGAAAAGGATGATGAATTTGTTCTAAAGACAAAGTTACTGAATTGAATAGCTTATTCAATATCTTACTGCTGCATTCTAAATGTAAATTATTTTAAACCTGGTGAAAGGCTGATGAATTACAAAGGCATATATGATCTCCTTTTAATCTCATTGTTGATATTTCCTGGAATTTTCTTTGGTCAAAATCTTGTCCCTAATCCTGATTTTGAAATATATACTACATGTCCTAATGGCTTTGGTATTCTGGGACCCATGGTTTGCCCGCCATGGGTGAATGGCAATTTTACTTCGGCGGATTATTTTAATGTGTGTTCAACTGCACCACAATCGGGCGTTCCTACTAATTTTCAGGGTTTCCAAGTCCCACATTCCGCTGATGCATATACAGGAATCTGGTTGAAAAGTGGTGTACCTCCTGATTATTGGTTCGAATATATTGAGGCTCCTCTTTTGACACCACTTGTAGCGGGTCATGGCTATTACGTTTCATTCTATGTAAGTCTTCCTGAAAAATTTTGTGCTCTTAGTCACATAGGTGCATACTTTTCACAAAACCTTGTCATGCATCCATCACAAGGTGTAATCGATGTCATTCCTCAGGTTGAATCGAATACCGGCTGGCTCAATGATACCATTAACTGGATGCTTATAGAAGGTTGTTTTATAGCCCAAGGCGGTGAGCAATATATTACCATAGGCAACTTCAGGTCTTATTCTAATACTCCGCTTGAAATGTGTCCGTCGATATTAATGGTCACCACTTATTATTTTATTGATGATGTCACGGTAGAAGAGATGCCGGTTAATATTCTGGATGTGGATCTTGGAACAAATGTAAATGAGTGTTATGAATACACGATCGATCCTTCTGTTCCTTCGAATGTGCAGTACTTATGGAGTGATGGTTCTATTTCTCCAACTCTGACGGTTAATCAGACTGGTGAATATAAACTGACCATTACATCCGGATGTGATTATGGTATTGATTCAATCCATGTCACAATTACTGACAAGCCACCGGTGGAAATTAATCCGGATCAGGTTACGATTTGCCAGGGAGATCAATATGTGATTAATCTGGATCCTTCTCTTGGAGATTATACCTGGAACGACGGATCAACAGACCTCAACTATTTTATTACTTCTTCCGGAACATATAGCGTGACTCTTGATGATGGTTGCGATCTTACGAGCGATGAGATTGAAGTAGAAGTGGTGCAGCCTCCTCCTGCAATTTCTTTAGGCAATGACACCGTACTTTGCCTGGGAACTGTGATCGGTTATTTTTTTAATCCTTCCCTTGGAGATTTTCATTGGCAGGATGGCAGTACAGATCATGTGTATAGTATTTCAGAGGGAGGGACATATGCTGTTACAATTTCTAATATGTGTGGCTCTACAGATGCTGCAATTGTAATAGATGAAATATCGGAAACATCGGTCAATCTTGGTCCTCCTGTGGATGTTATTTGTGATAATGAATTTATTGATATCAATCTTGATGATGATTATGCAAGCTTTGTTTGGCAAGATGGATCCACTGATCCGTCTTATCACATCACTACACCTGGTTTATATAGTGTGACTATGTCGCATGTTTGCGGTGTCAGTGAAGATCAGATCCTGATTACACATTCTCTTACACCAATTGTTGAATTAGGGGATACAATTCATGCATGTCCGGGTGATTCGATACCTCTTTTTGTGAATGATGCGATGGGTAATTATATATGGCAGGATGGATCTAACAATGACACACTGATCATTTCTTCTGCCGGCGACTACGCATTGACTGTTTCTAATGTTTGTGGTGAAGACTCAGATGCTATTCACGTTCAATACAGTGATATTTTGGTGTCTCCTGCACTTGGATCTGATGCAAGTATCTGCCCTGGAGAGCAAATTATTTTTTATGCCGGATTGCAGAATGGACATTATTTGTGGCAGGATGGAAGTACAGCCGATAGTCTGGTGGTGAATTCAACTGGTGTTTATTCCGTTACTATATCAAATGAATGTTTTTCATTTTCAGATACCGTAAATGTCTTTGTTGGTAATACTGCACCTTTTTTTACTTTGCCTTCACAGGTTGTATTATGCCAGGGAAATACTATAACGCTCAATCCTCAAATCACCGGTGTTACTTATTCGTGGAATAATGGTTCAGCGGACACAACATTAACGGTAAACAATCCGGGCACTTACACTTTGACCGTTTCAAATGCGTGTGGTTCATTTTCAGATACCACCCTTGTGCTTGATGGTGGTGCAGTGCCATTTGTTAATCTTGGTCCGGATATTTCACTATGTCCTGGGCAATCAATGATTATTCACCCATCGCTCTCCAATGTTGATCATTTAATGTGGTCAGATAATTCGACAATGGATTCACTGATGGTTTCAGATTCCGGGTTTGTAGAGATAGCTGTTTTCAATGGCTGTGGAATGAGCTTTGACACGCTTCATGTGGAATTACTTCCCGGAGAGCCTGCATTTACGCTTGGTTCTGATGTATCACTGTGTAAGGGTGAATCGATTCTTTTGCAAATATTTTCTGCGGATGTGAATATTATGTGGAATGATGGAAGCATGGGTTCCTCTTTACTTGCCCAGGCTCCCGGGCAATATTTTGCAACAATTTCAAATACTTGTGGCTCTTCAACCGATAGTTTATTGGTGACTATGTTGCCAGATATTCCTGTGCTTGATCTGGGTGCGGATCAGCCTTTATGTCCTGGTGAAATGATTGTCATCAGTCCGGGTATTCCAAATGTGGATTATCTCTGGCAGGATGGAAGCACGGATTCAGTCTTTGTCGCAGATCACGCCCAGACGATCAGTTTGTCGATTTCGAATCAATGCGGATCTTCTTCAGATGCGATCAACATCTTTTCAAGTAACCAGGGTCCGGATGTTGACCTTGGACCGGACATCCTTGCATGTGATGGTGAAATGGTCACTCTTCAATCGAATATTTCAGGTGTGGATTATTTGTGGCAGGATGGATCCATTGATCCTGTATTCAGTACAACAATTTCCGGAATGTATTATATCCAGGTCAGCAACTCATGTGGCATAGATCGGGATACGGTATTAGTCGATATTCATGGCACTTCACCTGTTGCGGATCTTGATCAGGATACTGTTTTATGTGAGGGAAATGTGTTGACGTTAAAATCAAATGCAGATGCAGAAACCAATGTCTTGTGGCAGGATGGTACTGTACTGCCTGATCAGGTCGTAAGTCAGGCTGGTCTTTATTCTTTAAATCTTTCAAACCGGTGTGGTACTTCTTCGGATTCCATTTTTGTATCTTATACTTTACTGCCTTCCCAATTTGATCTTGGTACGGATACTGTATTATGTCCCGGAGAAACATTGTTGTTATCTGCACCTGGTACTTCAAACGCATTATTTTGGCAGGATGGTAGTTCAGGGTTGACATATTTGATCAGTAATGCGGGCAATTATACACTGGAGGTTAGTAATGATTGCGGATCTGCAACTGATCAAATACAAATAAAGTATGATGATCAGGTGTTGGTGTTACCCGATTTTGATACAGTACAGTTATGTCCCGGCGAAAGAACTATGTTCAATGCCATACAATCCATTAATGCTTCATATACATGGAGTAACGGATCTTCTTTGCCGATACTTGAAGCAAGTGATCCGGGGAATTATTCTGTCACTGTTACTTCTGCGTGTCAGCAAGTTTCAAAATCTTTTACAATTATTCTGAAACCAGATTGTGTAAGGCGACATGATATCTATATTCCGAATGTTTTTTCGCCTAATGGTGATGGTATAAACGATGTTTTCAGCATGACTATCAGCAATGGGGTAGAAGTACTCTCAAATCAAGGCTCCATTTATGACAGATGGGGCAATATGGTATTTCAATCTGGTTCGATCCCATTTTTCTGGGATGGTAAATTCAAAACTGAACATCTGTCGGGTGGAGTGTATGTGTATGTACTGGAGTTAAGCTATCTCGTCAATAAGGAAATCATCCATGAGCATTTTACAGGAGATGTCACCCTCATAAAATAAATTCTTTAAAAGTATGGCATTGAACAAATGAATCTTCATCTGTACAGTATTTCTTCTGGAGTCTGAAAAAAGATGTCACCCCGATGGGGCTTCAAAAACTGAAGCAAGCTTTTTTAATACAGAGATGTTGCCCCTTTGGGGCTTGATATTTTAACTCAATCAGAGCTACATTGCTTTCTAAGTGACACCTGACACTTTCTATAAAACTCCATCGGTGCAGTATTAAGACTCAATTAGTTTTGTCAAAATAAATTTTAGCTCCATCGGAGCGGCATCTCTGTACCAAAAAGACTTATAAAATTGACTTTCGAGCTCCAGCGGAGCGACATATTCTTCAGATAATAAATATTAGATACTTCGAAATCGAATCACCATTTAACCAGCTATCATTTCGAGATGTATGCAATAATCAGCACTATTTCCTAAATTGGATTGCACAACCTACGCTATTCGTTTCCGGGTTCTTCACAGTTTGATCATTGAGCAATGCATCCACCGCCTCTTCTACAAAAGGATGTCGCACGTTTTCTGGCTCAGCACCATTGTCATCAATAGCACCCTGATACCTGATCACCCACTCACCTTTTTCTTTCCACAAGACAAAAGCATGTGGTGTCTTCTGGGCGCCAAAATCTTTCGCTACAGATTGTATTGGATCCTGTAAATATGGAAAGCTAAATTTATTTTGCAACGACTTTAATTTCATCTCTGACAAAGTCTCTTCTTCAAAAGCCAGGCTGTCTATACTGTTAATGGCCAGTAATGGAACACCCTGAGATTTATATTTTTCATTTAAACTGTTAAGCCTTTCCGGATATAATTTTGCAAAAGGACAATGGTTGCAGGTGAATACAATAATAAATCCTTTCGCAGATGGATAATCACTCATCGCTACATAGTTGCCATCAATATTTCGAAGTAAGAAATCGTGGATGTATTTATGCGAAACTAAATTTAATGGATTTTCACCCGAACGGGCTTCGAATACAAGCAGAAATGCGGTTGCCAGAAAAAATATTCTCAGATATCGCTTCATATAATGATTCCATTAAAGCTTAATAAATGGCTTCGTAATCTGCTTTTTATATTTAGTATCAGTCAGCGTAAGAAAATAAGTTCCAGGAAGCAATTTATTGATGTCAATGCCATGCTCCATTTTAGGTTGAGGCAACATGAATATAGTTCTGCCGGATACATTCTTTATCGTTACATAATATTCTGAATTTCCCGGATCATTCATTTCAATAAATAATTTATCACAGGCTGGATTTGGATACAAGATAAAGTCAGGTTTTTCACTGTGTTGTTCATTGATGGCTGTGGAAGGTTCACCTACCACAAACTGTCCCATCATGCCTTCATCCTCATGCAATGCTATATGACAATGGAACATGAAAGGATGCAGTTCATCAGCATAGTCAGAAAAACGGGTAATGAATCGGACTGTTTCTTTGGTCTTGACGAGTACCACATCTTTCCAGCCTTGTTCAAATGGCTGTGGTGTCTGTCCATTCCTGGAGAGTATATAAAACTGAACATCGTGAATATGAAATGGATGCGCAAAACCGGATGTGCTGGTTAATTCCCATATTTCTGTTCTGTTGACTGGTATATTGTAATCGATGTAATTGATGTTGAACAGATGATTATTCAGTATAAATGCATTGGGTCCAAGGATGGGAGGATTGAGAACACCCATGCTATCTGAAAGTGTAAGGACCCTGGTAAAATCTGCTTTAGTCGGAAATACATTGTTAGTAAGTGACTTCGGAATACTGGTAACAGGGTTTGCTGTCTGGGGACCAACATTCATTTTCAAAATAGTGTAATCAGTATGTCCCAGGAAACTTGCAAAAGGTCCATTGGGAAAATGTTCGCCTCCGGGAATATTTTGAGGAAGGGTAGAATTAAAAGCTTTCAGTGAAAAAGTGGAGGTTTCCTGGCCGGTACAATTGACCAAAATCTCAACACGCTCACCGGCTGAGAGCAGAAACCTTGGTGCTGCACCTGACATCAAGACGGGATCATTGACAAGGCCACCATCCGTCGTGATCACATAGAAAGGCCTGTTATCACTAAAGCCCAATCGATAAGAAGTTTCAATTGCGGCATCTAAAATTCGAAATCGGACTACTTGCGCCGGAACTGTATATTCGGCACGAAGCGTTCCATTGACCATAATTGAATCACCATATGGCACTTCAACAAATTGATTCGAAGTATTGAAATCACGATCTGTAATAGCAAGCGGAATATCATCAACTCCATATGTCCTTGGCAAATTCAACGAGGCTTCTATAGAATCCCGAATAATAATTAAACCACCCAATCCTTCCGTCAACTGTTTTTGCGCCATCATATCAAGGTGTGGATGATACCAGTACAAACCGGCATTGTTTGTCACCTTCCAATAAGGCGACCAGATTGTGCCAGGAGGAACTTTCTGATGAGGTCCGCCATCCATAACAGCCGGCAGGTGCATTCCATGCCAATGAACGGTTGTTGTGTCCTGCAGATGATTGGTCACATTCATTTGCACTTCTTCACCCTTCCTGAATATCAGCGTCGGGCCCCAGATGTTTCCGTTGAATGCAGAAGTGATTGTTTGATTGCCGGGCGTAAGTTGTTTGAAAGTATCTCTGGCAATTAAATTATAAGTC
This sequence comes from Saprospiraceae bacterium, assembly GCA_040003045.1. Lineage (GTDB taxonomy): Bacteria > Bacteroidota > Bacteroidia > Chitinophagales > Saprospiraceae > Opimibacter. Next base: position 19,822 of record JBDUDG010000011.1, read on the forward strand.
GGTCCGGAAAGTGTGTCCGGAATCCAAAGCGTGTTGTAGGATTGAGCTGATAAATTGTTGGTAATCAGTAAAAGAAATACAACATAGGAGAGGAGAATTTTCATTAGGTGAAATTTCAATTAGTGAAGAATTTCATTTTCAAAAGTAAGAAAGAGATTTTAACTTCTGGTCCGAAACTATACCCCTCTGGTTCCACCATCCCCCCTAGCCCTGTATTCTCCTTTCCCCCTAGCCATGTATTCTCTTTCCCCCCTAGCCCTGTATTCTCATTTCCCCCCTAGCCCTGTATTCTCATTTCCCCCCTAGCCCCCTAAAGGGGGAAATGAGTTTGTATTTACTTTCTTTCCCCCTTTAGGGGGCTAGGGGGGAGAGAATAGCTCCCATTTCACTTTAATCCCTTTGGGGGGCTAGGGGGGAGAATAATTTTGGTAACACTCTAATTCCTTTAAGGTGCTAGGGGGAGAGAATAATTTTGGTAACACTCTAATTCCTTTAAGGTGCTAGGGGAGAGAATAATTTTGGTAACACTCTAAGTCCTTTAAGGTGCTAGGGGGGAGAGAATAACTCCCATATCACTATAATCCCTTCAGGGTACAGTGGGGAGCGGCCTAGGGACCAAGGGAAAATGGAAACCCTACTATTCCATGAGATTCAACGCGATGTCGTTTATTCTTGAATGGATTTCCAACATCACATCTTCAATGTGCCCATATACCTGCTCATTTGTAAATCGTTGTATATGACATCCCATTGCGATTAAATTGAGGTCTCTGTTTTCATCTTCGAGTTGATTCATAGCTTCCTGATGAATACTTCCATCGACTTCTATAACATATTTTAAAGCATGGCAATAGAAATCAACCACATAATTACTCATGGGATGTTGTCTTCTGAATTTATAACCCGTTTGATTGCCTCTTAGTCGTTCCCATAATATTTCTTCTGCTTTAGTCGGATTATTGCGTAAGGCTCTAGCGTAGCCAAATAGATTTGAATAGGCACGTAAGTGCATTCCTGTTTTCACGGTGAATGAATATTTAGAATATAAATATATTCTTTTCTTCAATACAAGTCAATAGCGCAATTCATTTTCTTTCCATCACCTTGTTTCTCCATCCAACATAATATTCCCGTCCTTGTCAAATTAAAGGTCATCTGACTTGTATCAAATGTCCATTTCTCAATACCGATGTCGGCTAAGCATTTGGAAATTTCGAGATAGGTAAAACCAAAAATGCAATGCATAAAATTATCTCTACACTTTAATTTTGCCTTAAACAAAAACATCGTTTATCAATGGATGATAAACGATGTTGTATAGTAACTGAAATGATCAGTTTTCTAGGATATTGTCCTATGAGTCGAAGTGTCACGGCTTCATAATCTCATTTCCGTCAGCATCCAAAATTTTTACAGTGCCCAGGTTCAACTCTCTGATGCCAGCCTCAATTTTTTTCCGGTCTCCAATGATCAGCCAGGTGAGATTCTGCGGCTTCACAAGATTTGATGCAGCTTTCCGGATGTCTTCCAGTTTCAGATTTTGAATGATGGACGCATATTTGGAAGGATAATCAAGACCTTTGTTATATAGCAATGCATTTTGTAAAAATCCACGAATAGATGCATCTGTTTCCCATCGTCCTGGTATTTCAAGAAGAGTTGCATTCTGTTCTTTTTTGAATTCGTCCTCACTGATCATTTTAGCACCATTCACCTGGTTGAGTTCTTTTTGCATTTCAACAAGGCTCTCTTTTGTCTTATCAGTTTGTACACCTGCGTTTGCTATAAACATGCCCTGGTTTTTATTTTCCATAAAAAACGAAAATGCACCATACGACCAATGTTTATCCTCGCGTAAATTTTGATTGAGACGAGAAAGAAATGATCCGCCGAGCATCGTATTCATCAATTGCATTGCATCATAGCCCTGGCTATTCGGAGCAGGACTGAGTAGTGCCGCATTGATCTGTGACTGATCAGAATCAGGAATGTCAATGATGTAAACTGTAGGTTTAGTTGATACTGCGACATCGGGAATATTTTTCTTGGGAACATCATGCGCTTTCCATGAGGCAAGATATTTTTCAAGCAATGGCTTGATTTCTGCTTCTGTGACATCACCTGCTATGACAACAGTAGCATTATTGACACCCATCCAGCTATCATGAAATTTGACGAGATCATCTCGCGTAATTTTTGCAACTGTATTTTCATAGCCACTACCTGTTGTTGGATTTGCATGTGGATGACCTTTTCCATACATCACTTCAGGAAGGATTCTGTAGATGAGAGAATATGGATCTGCTTTTTCCTGGCCAATGGCGATGATCTGCTCTTTTTGTACGCGTTCAAAATTCGTTTGTGGAAATGAAGGATGCAACATCACATCGGACATCAGTGCAAGTGAAGGATCAAGATTTGCTTTCAAAGCTTTTAAAGAAACTACAGTGCTCGTTATACCTGACCCGACATTCAGATCAGCCCCGAGAGAACTGGTCATGTCACTGATCTGAACTGCTGATTTCGAAGTTGTTCCTTCTTTCATCATAGTGCTGGTCATTCGTGCAAGACCTGATTGTGATACCTGATCAGCTTCATAGCCTGCATCAAACATTACCGACATACTCACCAGTGGCACGTCATGTCTTTCGGCTAAATAAACTTTCAACCCATTGCTCAATGAAAATTGTTTTATCTCCGGAAACTTCGCGAGTGGAGGATTTCCAACAGGTGGCATCTGCGTTCTGTCAAGATCTGTCTCCGTGCTCGTAAAATCACCATAGGGAACAATATTCAGAATGTATTGGCCATCGCTGAGCCAATCCTTTGCTGTCTTCTGAAGGTCTGCAGGAGTAGCGGATTTTATCCATGCCTGAATTTTTTTATAGTAATCCGGGCTACCACCATAAGTCTCGCTTTCAGCAAGGATATCACTCTTGCCTCCGAAACCACCTATTCGCTCCATGCCTTTCAAAAAGGAAGAGAAGTAATTTGTTTTGGCTAATTCGAGTTCAGTAGTTGAAATTCCGGAAGAAAATATTTTATTTAATTCCTCATTGATGACGGTATCGACTTTACCTAATGAAACGCCTGGCTTAGCATCGGCACCTATAAAAAACTGTTGTCCGATCTCAGCGCCATTGTTGAAGCTGAAGACGTCAGTGCACAACTGGTCATCATATACAAGACGTTTGTACAATCTTGAAGAAACTCCGTTCGTCAGCACACTGCTTAATAGTTCGAGGTACGTAATGTCTTTTGTTCCCCAGGCTGGTACATTCCATGTTTTTTGCAAACGCGCCTGTGGAACACGATCCTGTGCTGTCTGCACATGTGTCCCTGTCATCTTTGCGATCCATTCGCTGTGTTTTGCAATCGGTGGACTGGAAGGTATAGGGCCGAAATATTTTTTTACTTTTTCTACTACTTCATCAGTGTTCACGTCACCGACTATGGCTACAATAGCATTGTTGGGGCCATAATAAGTTCTGAACCATTCTTTCACATCGTTAAGACTCGCAGCATTCAGATCGTCCATGCTACCGATGACGCTCCATGAATACGGATGATTGGAAGGGTAGGTGCTTTTGATTGTCAGATCTTCTGAAACAGCGTATGGCTGATTGTCTCCCTGGCGTTTTTCATTTTGGACCACACCTCTT
>JBDUDG010000166.1:0-7055 GCA_040003045.1 Saprospiraceae bacterium
AGATGCCAAGTTACAAAGTGCCGTGCTCTATCAATTCATGATTATTGGGGAGGCAATCGGACATATGGACCAATCAATACTTGATAAGCATACATACGCATGGCATATTCCGAAATCCTTCAGGAATTATATCGTTCATTCGTACCACGGAATAAAGCTGGAGCGTATTTATTATGCCGCAAATGACCTGAAAATACTTGATGAAGTAATGCAATTAGTCCTGAAAAATGAGTTTTAGAAAGACAGATAAAGGCCTTGACACATTACATCTTACCACTTCTTTTTGCCACTAAATACACGAATTAGAACTAATTAATAAGACAATTTTGCCTACTTCTTGTCGCACATTATTTATTACCAATTACAATTGTCTATTGCCTTTTTCCTTCGCCTTTTTCCTTCGCCTTTTCCTTAACCTCCGCCTTTTTATACGAACAATCGTTCGTATACAGTATTTTTGCACCTATGAGCCGATTTTTTCCGCTTAAGGTAGTTCAGGTGAGGCGCGAGACAACAGAGGCTGTTTCTGTATTGCTAGAGATTCCTAAGCAGATGAGGGATAAGTTCAGTTACAAATCAGGGCAATATATCCCCTGCCGGGCAACGATCGATGGAGAAGAGATACGAAAATCCTATTCCATCTGCTCTATCCCTGACGATGCCCATCTCGCGATCGCTGTGAAGGAAGTCTATGGCGGAAAATTTTCAACCTATGTCAACCAGCAATTAAAAGCCGGAGACGATTTTGAAGTGATGATCCCGGAAGGGAAATTCATCCTTCCAGAGAATCTGAATGAAGACGCAGAACTAGTTTTTTTTGCGGCGGGAAGTGGCATCACTCCGATCATCTCCCTCATCAAACATTTCCTGGCGAGCTATCCGAAAGGACAGGCGATGCTTTTTTATAATAACAAGACGAGCGATACCATCATCTTCAAAGATGAACTGGAGGGGCTGAAGAATATTTATATGAACAGGTTTTCTGTGTATCATCTGTTGACGCGTGAAATTTCAGGATCGGATTTACTGACCGGGCGAATTGATGCAGAAAAACTGTTTGCATTTTCAAAACATCTTTTCGACGCAAAAGAAATTGGAGCTGTTTATATCTGCGGTCCCGAACACATGATACTCAATCTGAAAGAAGGATTGTTGAAACTTGGATTAAAAGAAGAACAGATCAGGTTTGAATTGTTCGGCACTACGCCGGTCATTGAATTCAGGGACAAAAAAATCCAAACTATAGATGCAGGAGATGATCGGGTGTCAAAAGTAACGTACCGTATCGATGGACATGAGACAGATTTGCAGGTGAGATATCATGGTGTGGCTGTATTGGATGCTGCACTGAATTCTGGATTTGAGTTGCCCTATTCCTGCAAAGGAGGAGTATGCAGCACTTGTAAGGCGCTTGTTGTGGAAGGAAAGGTACATATGGACATCCATTATGGCCTTGAAGCGGATGAGATTGAAGCAGGTTATGTGCTGACGTGTCAGAGTCATCCGAGGACGGAGAGGCTGATACTGGATTATGACATACAATGAATCGTTCGCTTCGCTCGGCGAACGATTGAGATTTCTAATTAAAGTTTTGGCTTCGCTCAACATTTGATAAAGGATATTGAATATTCTTATCTGATTGAGTCGAAATTATAAAGTAATAATCTTTGGTGGTCGCTGAGCTGAGCCGCAGTGAAACGGAATGGCAGGACGAAGCATTCACCTGAATAACTACCTCCTCAATTTGTAGATCAAATCTAAAATGCGATGATTCGCTTTAAATATTTTCATTAAGGGAACAGTTCTCGCTCCAAACTGCCGCCTGATTTCTGTAATGGGTTCAATCATGCTGCCACAAAAATCAAAGTGCTTAACTTTTTTTTCTTCGAATGCAATGCGTAATGCTTCCCTGCAGATTAATATACTGGCGCCGGAATTTCTGCCAGACTCATCATCACCGGCGAGGAAATAATAAGCAGTATCCATATCCCACAATAAGTAGGCAACAGCAGCAAGCGAATGATCAGGAAGGTAAGCTCCTAATTTTAGGCCTGCATTGTGCCTTAGGATTGCAGTATCCAATTTTTCAAAAAAGGCATATGAATAAGGCACCGGAATTTTTTGCTTTCGATAGGTATTCTGGCATATGGTGTAGAATAATTTTGAATCTACTTTATCCACGATTTTTACATCTTCGGATGCCTGCCTTATATTCCGTTTAAGATTGCGGTTGATGTGCTGATCTATGTTTTCCTTAGCATCATTATCAATAACAAAAGTGTAGCGCATCTCCTGTCGAAATCCTTTCCAGTGAAACGGAAGCCAGTTGTCGAAACTTTTTTCAGAAAATACAAGAGAGAAGAATCCATGCGGAGGAAGGTTATCAACCAGCGACCAGATGATTTGTTTTTCGCGAGTCAGCCATTTATGGTCAGATATATCAGGAGGTTTTTCCATCCAGATGCTGATATGATGCGTTAAAGCAGGCATTCCGAAATAAGAAATACTCCATTTTTTATGAACACCATAGGGCATGGCACCAACCACCTGGTCATTGCGCATCGCCAGGCTCACATCCCATGAACCTGTTGCATCAAGCCACCATGGCTGGAGAAAAAGAGATGTAATTTTACCTTGTTCTATAAGTACTTTATAGGCAGTTTTTCGCTCTTCGACATTCATCGCGCTGCCATATTACGAAACTTCCGAAGCCAGTAAACATGAAATGGATAATATTGGTATAAATTCTCTACCTGGCCATGTGTTCCTTCTTTCCATGCATAGACCCCCTTCAGATTTAAATCTTCAGAATGTTCAAGATATCCATTCAGATCCAGGGTCCGAAATTCTTTGTTGCGAAAATATAAGCCATCTTTCCAAAGAAGGAAATAATGAGCCCGGCCCACTAGTGAGCTATCATTGGATGCTTCATGGTGATCACTGGCATTGACAAATAAAAGACATCTCTTTTCGGCCTTTTCAATGAGCCACACATGCCCTGCAAGCATTTTATCCTCAAAAAAAACAGCCGAACATTCTATCCAGGGCCGGGAATCAAAATCAATCATACTATATCCCCTCAAATTTTTTAGTTGTGCTGTTCTTTGAAATAAATTTAAAATCGCGGGTAGCAAATCCATATTTCTTTTAATAATGAGCATTTCTTTCTTTGCCCTGTTTATTTTATACCGTGTGGACTTTGACCATTCGTCTGTAAAATTTTCTTTGCTGATATCAACGACCATTGTCGGAAATAAAATTCGCTTCATTCCCACAATACCTTTCTTCACAGGAGAAAACAAATGGACTTCATTCAAACGAAATCCCGGATTTCGATTGAAATAAGTATACTTCAGCCATTTTTTTTTCTCGGAAATCACATGATTATTTTATGATAAAATTTTTTCCATTCTTCGATGACGATTCCTTTTTTGAAGCGCGATTTGACAGAGGCAACTATTGCGCCGGAATGATAGAGTGAATAATTCCGGTACATTGTCTCCATAGCAATAGCCAGTGCATCAACATCATTTAATTCAACCAAAATGCCCTGCTCAGGTGAGTTTATGATAAAAGTTGCTCCATCTGTCTTTGTTGCGATGACGGGCAAACCAGAGGCCTGCGCCTCCAGGATTGTTTTACCGAAAGTCTCCGTCCTGCTGGCGGATATCAGGACATGACTTTGTCTCATTACGCCTGCGACTTCGACGTGTGAAACCAACCCTTTCCACGATATATATTTATCAATACCCAGATGCCGACTGAGTTCTTTTAATTCCTCCTGTTCCTTTATTTTATCCAGTAATAAAAGCTGCATTTGCACATCATCAAATTTTTCTTTTAAAACTGCAAAAGCTTTCAGCAACAAATCCAGGCCCTTGACATAAGATGGTTCACCAACAGATAGCCATGTAAATGTTTTGAATTTTTGAACTGCCTCATCACGGTAAAAAATGTCCGGGTCGTAGAAATTCGGAATGACTTCAATTGATTTTGAAGTATAAGGAGTAAGATGAATCTTCAATCCGGGACTCACACAGGTGAGGCCTGTGGCATTTTCAAAGCTCCGCCGTATAAACTTTTTATGTCTCTCCGGAATTTGCCCGGTGATAAATGTTGAAACCCGCTCTGTAATGATATAGGGAATATTTGTTTTCCGATGGAGAGCTTCACATACCATTCCTGCCATGTAGCTCTGCGCATGAATTAAATCAGGTTTTCCTTCAGCATCGATATATCTGAGAATAGTGCGGACATATTTATTAACCCATAATTGAATTAGAGAGGAATTGATTTTAGGAGGAAACCATTGCCGTATCCTCCAGGTTAAAATTCCGGCTTCGTAAGCAATGTTTATTTCTTTACTAAACGAACAATGGCGTGAAAAATCAGCAAATAAGATCTGTACATCAATTTCATGCTCCTTCAGTCCTATACTTAATTCATGAAACATGCGCCCGCCAATCTCTTCAGAAGCATAAGGGAAATACCAGGAAGGGATCATCAGAACGCGCATGAATCAATCATTTGTTTCTTGGTAAAAAAGGTAAAAACGAATTCCTCATGGAACTGTACGCCGAAAGAAGTCGTTCCGTGTAATTAAATCCCAGGCTTTTGTAGAAAAATGAATACAATGGTATACCGTTTGATCCAGGTTTGAACTTTGCATTTTTAAAATAGGCAGAATAAATTGTCATTGTTTCTTTCCTGTCAACCCTGTACAGACCACGTAACTGCCTGAAGATATACTGAAGAAAAGCATTTTCTCTTGTCTGGTTCGTCATTTTTTCCCGGAAGAGGTATTGCCATATATTTTCTCTTAGTCGTATTCCTTCCCTTGCACGCACGGATTTTGTGTTCAGGGTTATGGAGCCTGAAGATCTTTCTCTGACAATGGTCGCGGAATTTTCATCTAAAGAAATTTGATGTCCTGCAGCCGCAAATCTGAATAAGAGTTCATACTCCTGGTGGCTTTGATAGTCAGTCGCCCAGCCACCGATGTCAAGTAAAGTCTGACGATGCCATAGCATGGACGAAGTCGATCCCAATCCGCTGTCGAGAATTCCACACCAGATATCATCAGCAAGCCATTTTGATGGCTTTGTTTTTCCGTTCAAAAATCTGAATTGATGTGGAGAAACTATCACAGTGCCGACACCTCGTACAAGCTGATGGCTGATCTTACCCGGCAAAAGAAGATCATCCACATCTAAAAACTGAACCCATTCACCATTTGCATGCTTCAAGCCTGTATTCCTGGCGTTTGCTGAACCTGCATTTGGTTCATGAATAAATTCGAAATTAAATTTATCAGACAAGGGATGATTTTTATTGGACAGAACAGGTGCGTTACACACCACAATTATTTCAGCAGAATCCAGATCCTGTCCGAATGCAGATTGGAGAGCCTCTGTAAGAAAGTCCTCTTCATTGATATAAGTAATAACGATGGAAGTCAAACTAAATACTTCAGATTATTAGAAAGCAGGCATTATAATGAAAGTACAAGGCAAAGTTCGCAATCTTAAAGAATTATTTGTAAAAGCAAACAGGAACTTCATACACAACCAATCAATTTATCCTTCAACTTTGTAATTCAGATACAGGATAATATGAAGTCTGCTTCTTTCATCTTCTTTTTTATCATCCATTGTTGCATTTTGCAAGGTCAGGCTGGTTCCTTTCTGAAGGAAATCCGGCAGGACAGCGCCATTGATTTCTATCTGACCACGGATTGGAAGAATATAGAGCGGCATAAAAAGGATAAAGTCTATGTGCCGGGTGAAATAATAGTCAAGACTGCCCATGGCGATTCACTGAGGCTGGATACAAAAGTGAAGACAAGGGGACACATGCGTCTCGAAATTTGCTCCTTTCCGCCCATTAAGCTCAAATTGGATAAAAGTGAATTGGTAAAGCAACATCTTTCTACGAATAATGAAATGGATCTGGTGCATCATTGTCAGGAAGGTGATTCGTATGATCAGTATTTATTACGCGAATTCATGGCCTATAAGTTATTTGAACTCATTTCGCCTTATCATTTCAATGTTCAGCTAGTCCGGTTGCATTACGAAAATCCTACCGGAGAAGATGTCCATGAAACTTCTTATGCATTCCTGATAGAAAATCCTAAAGAACTTGTAGAGCGTCTTAATGCAAAATGGAATAAAAATTCTTTGATCAGTTCCGGCTCAATTGAAAGGCTTTTGTTTTTAAAAGTTTGTCTTTTCGAATTCATGATTGGAAATACAGATTGGTATATACCACTTCGTCATAATATGGAATTTATTGGTGCTCCGGGGTATTCTTTGCTGGTGACCATTCCTCATGATTTCGATTATTCCGGTCTTGTGAATGCACCTTATGCAGCACAACATGAAAGTCTGAAGCTGTCATCAGTGATCATTCGATATTACCAGGGATGGTGCCAGACGGAGGAAGAGGTGAATGATGCACTAAAAATATTCAGGGAACAAAAAGAAAAAATATTGTCCATGTGTGATCATATCCAGGGGTTCAATGCGCGATCGGTAAAGCACACCAGGGAATATCTAAAGGAATTTTTTGACATCATCGAAAATCCAAAAAAACTAAACAATCAGATTATAAAGCATTGCAATATGTGGCCAGTGAAATAGGGAAGAAGGGAGGAAAGTTAGGAATGAGGAAAAGCAAATGCTTGAATGCTTACTTTTTAAGGGCTAAAGCCCAAGTGTGCTTTATACATCTATCCACGGCCTAAAGGCCGTGGCAATTGAAGAAATTATTTTTATCAATTATCCCGGCTTTTAGGCCGTGGCAATTGAAGAAATTGAATAAATATTTTATCAATTCCCCCATCTTAGGCTTTGGTAATTGAAGAAATTGAATAGTTCTGCTATTAATTGCCCCGGCCTTTAGGCCGGGGTTACTGAAAAACTGGATTTTTGGGCTTTAGCCCTTCTTCACTTCCTCCTTCCTCCTTTCTTACCTTTGCCGAATGTCAAGACCAGACCGCAAGCCGAGGAAAATTTTTACAAATGTGGATATCATTGACACTGCCGATGAGGGAT
>JBDUDG010000167.1:0-7041 GCA_040003045.1 Saprospiraceae bacterium
AACATTCACCATGCTCGTAAGGATTAAGCGTGCCAGGATCAACATTGATATAGGGATCGAACTTCTGAATAGTAACTGACAACCCTCTGGATTGCAGTAATTTACCTAATGAGGCTGAAACTATTCCTTTACCTAGAGAACTGGAAACTCCGCCCGTAACAAAAATATACTTGACCATGGTTTGTGGATGTTGCTACGGGGTACAAAGTTACTATTTTTAAGGAGAGTGAAATCCAAATCCGTTTTTCATTGTCTCAAAAGCTACATTTACAAGATAGAATCAGGTCATTCCACGCAAAAAAAGAATACATGGTTGAATTTGGTTGGTTCGGCATACTGCAGGTATTAGGAGCGCTGGCACTCTTCATTTATGGCATGAAAGTCATGAGTGAGGGAATACAAAGAATGGCCAGCATTCAACTTCGCGAGGCGCTGCAACGAGTTACACATAACCGTATTTCCTCTTTTCTGACAGGATTTTTTACCACTGCAATGATTCAGTCCAGTTCAGCGGCTACTGTGATGACAGTAAGCTTTGTCAATGCAGGCATCATTTCACTCACCGCAGCTGCAAGTATTATCATCGGAGCAAATGTGGGTACTACTGTCACTATCTGGATAGTAACCATTCTTGGATTCGAGCTGAATTTATTTACCCTCTGTTTACCGGTGATTGCATTGGCCATGCCGTTTATTTTTTGGAAAAATGGGAAGTACCGTCATTGGGCAGAAACAGCCATCGGATTTGCATTACTTCTTATTTCACTCCAGTTTTTAAAAAGCGTTGTTGCTGATCTTCAGCATCACAAAGCGATCATGGCATTCCTGGGTCATCTTGGTGAACATGGTTTAGTATCCATCATCATTTACATTGTCATTGGTATCGTTTTTACAGCTTTAATTCAATCATCGAGTGCAGCAATAGCCCTTACACTTACGATGTGTCTCAATGGCTGGTTGCCTTTTGATATAGGAGCTGCCATGGTTTTAGGAGAAAATATTGGCACAACCATTACTACTGAAATAGCCTCATGGGCAGGTAACAGTGAATCAAAAAAGGCCGCAAGGGTTCACGTTCTATTCAATGTGATCGGGGTCATGTGGGTTCTGCCATTTTTACCATTCATCCTCCCATTTATAGGCATTATGATGAGTCAGTGGATAGGTATTGGCGATCCTTACACCGATCCTAAGGCCATGCCCATGGGCCTTTCGATTTTCTATACTTTTTTCAACATGGTGAACGCAGTCATATTTATGCTGCTTCTTCCCGAATTGATTCGTCTGGCTTCAAGAACAGTGAAAAGCAAATCAGATGAACAACGGAAACTATTTTTTATTGACACCGGAAGTAATACTGCTGATCTTTCTCTGCCAATCGCCCGTCAGGAAATACTCCAGCAATGTCAGCGCGTACGACAACTGAATACCATCCTCAATCGAATCACTAATTATTCATCAGAGACTGATTTTTATAGTCACATCAAAATGGCGCAGGACTATCTCCATACCCTTTCCGAAAATCAACACGCCATCAATGAATATCTCACCGGTATGGTGGAGGACAGAAGTTCACTGTTGACTTCCAAGCAAATCAAAAGTCTTCTAAATATCAGTTTACTAATCGATCACATTCGGATAAAATATGAGAGGGTTTATCAACTATTAGGTGAAAAACGACAACAACGTATTTGGTTCGGACCTACACAGCGTTCTATTTTACTTCATCGTGTTAATGATGCCAGCGTCCTGTTGAAAAGCTGTATCCAGATCATCCAGATTAATACCATGAATAAGAACCGTTGGAAAGGACTTACCTATGATCTAAGTGAAAAACATCTCGATTATCTCGATTACGAACGCGAATTGATGCGTGAACTTGAAAGAGGTGAGATGAAGCTTTCCTCCGTAGTTATTTATTACAGGATGACACAATACATGGATAGCATTACGGAAGCATTGCGGAATATATTAAGCGAATTGACGGATGAACCTGTGCTCCAAAAACCAGTTGAAGCTTAATGAAATCCTCGCATTAATACTATGAAACTTCTGCAAATAGGTATTTTTTTAATGCAGGTTTATCCATCCCTGATTATTGACTAAAGCTTTAATTCTGAAATCCATATCATCCAAAGGTGCAGGATCAAATCCTAATGAGACAGAATTGTAATAAAACAGATTTCCTCCTGGATGTTGACCTCCTGGAGCACCATTACTCACCAGTATACCGATGAGATCTGATGATACTATCGTTGGCTTAATAATAAAATAATATACGGTTCCTTCATTAAGTAAATATCCGGGAGGCATATTGACCGTTGTCCATCCAAGGCTGTTGAGCACTACACTGATTTGTGTGAGAAATAAACCTGATCCCGGAGTATCGCCGACAAAAATCTCCACCGTCATGTTAAATCCAGGAGTTAAACTGCTCACATTAAATTCAACGGATTGCAATAATCCTGCATGTAGTGGAGTAAAAGTTTGTGCGACATAATTCGCATTAGAGCCATCATCACCTATGAAATAAGTTGCTGCTGAAACTTCACTCTTCGCCACCACAGTAGTCCCTGAATCACCTACAAATCCCTGGAATTTCTGAACATCCGTATTATAAATCATCAATCCTTCACTTGCATCAAGGGCATTTCTTTCCTGTGTTGTCATCCGTGGCAGCATGATACCACCTGTTTTGGATGTGACGTCAAGCGCTGCAGCAGGATTTATGACAGAGGTGCCGATACTCATGTGATTTGTCCCTTTCTCATAGATCAATTCTGCGTCTGCGCCTGGTATACCACCATCGTTGAACGTAATCTGCATGTTGGCACCTGCAACAGAACCCGGAGGACCTGGAGGGCCTTGTGGACCTGGATTACCGGTATCGCCTTTATCTCCTTTTAAACCCATAAGACCCTGTGGACCAGGATCTCCGGTATCTCCTTTGTCACCCTTATCGCCCTGATCACCGGAAGGACCTACTTCGCCTTGTGGACCTTGCGGACCGGGATCACCCTGTGGACCAGGATCGCCCTGAGGACCTTGATTCCCTTGATCACCTTTTGCACCTTCAACACCCTGTGGGCCTACTACACCTCCGTTAGCAGCATACAATGCATAGGGTACACTCAACAATTCACTTGTTCCATTAATGGAATAATTTGTTCCTCCTGCAGGATCAGTTTCTGATTTGATAAAATATGGACCAGCACCCCAGTCTATTGTTGTAAAATCTCCACTGAGGAGGGCACCTCCACCGATTTGAAATGTGGCCAGGCCATTAGAATTTGTTGTTGTCAGATGTGATTCTGAAAAAACAAGAGTTCCGTCTTCAGCACCCTGCACCACACTTATTTTCACCCTGATGATATGATCAGTGATCAACGCATTGGATACATCCCTGATGACAGCCTGATAGCTCATTTTTTGTGGTACCTGTGCTGAAAGCCGCGATGTAAAAGTGCAGCTGAAGATCAATGACGCAAGTATTATCTGATAAGTATATTTCATTACTTAATTTGTTTTAAATATTTTGAAGCTTCTGATATTATCTTTCGATTTCTGACCAACTCGCAGAAGATACATTCCACTGGCAAATTCAGTCATCGGTATGTTCGTTACTTCGTTTTTAATTCCTTTTTGTAGAAGCAACTTGCCATTTATATCATATAGATTGTATTCATAATTTCCAATTGGAACTGATCCGTCGCCAATTTTCAGACGGAGTGAATTGATCACGGGGTTTGGAGAAATACTTACTGAAATATCCTGATCAGTTTCATTCGTTCCTACCATGATGACTACCAGTGGCTGCTGTACACCAAAACTGATATTGCCGCTATCACTTTTAAAATTGGTGTAGTCAGGCTGCCCAATCGAATAAGATACCGAACCGGTTGTTCCATTCACATCACGACCGGATGTCAATGTCGCTTGCTGAGCAAATATGCTGCAATCACTTAAAGTAATAAGTAATATTACTATAGATAATACCCTGATCTTACGCATAATATAATAATTAATGTAGATTTCTTTCTTCGTTCTGAAAGATTTCGACCGAACCCCTTTCCAAAGTTAGGGCTCTAAATTTACAACATTAGTATTTTATGCTATTGGGGTAATTTCCGGACAATATATGACTCTCACGATTTACGTTCAGGAGGGATGACAAAGTGAGTAAAAAATTCTAACGATTCAGGATTTCTCATCGCATCACGATTGAGTGAATCATCCACTTTCATCCCCATGAGAATTTTTTTGACAGGTGCCTCCATTTTCTTTCCACTGATTGTATATGGGATATCAGGTACAGGTATTATTTCATCCGGAACATGTCTTGGTGTGCATTTAAGTTTTAGCAGAGAAGCTATCGTCTTCCTGAGTGCATCATCTCCTTCGAATCCATTCTTAAGCTTGACAAACAATGGCATATAATGTCTCCCTCCTTCCATCTCAAGATTTACGATGAGGCTATCATCGATGGCTGGTATTTCATTCAATACGCGATAAATCTCCGCGGTACCTATTCGTATTCCATGCCTATTGAGCGTAGCATCGGATCTGCCATAAATCACTATTCCCCCCTCAGAGGTAATCTTTACCCAATCTCCATGACGCCAGACCCCAGGGATATCTTCAAAGTAACTTGATCTATATCGTTTTTTATCCGGGTCATTCCAGAAATATATCGGCATCGAAGGCATCGGCTTTGTAATCACCATTTCACCAAGTGAATCAATGATTGGTTTTTGATGATCATCAAATGCATAAAGACTACATCCGAGTGCCCTCGCCTGAATTTCTCCCCGCACTACTTTTTTTTCTATTGTACCACCGACAAAAGCTGTACAAACATCTGTTCCACCACTCATCGAACACAGCCATACTCTTTCGTGAATGGCGTCGTACACCCAGTCAAAAGCCTCGGATGGCAGAGGAGATCCTGTTGAACCAATACTTCTCATCAGACTCAAATCATATTCAACCCCAGGATTGAGCTGTCCTTTCATACAGGCAACGAGAAATGGAGCACTTGTCCCGAAATGATTAATTTTTAAAACTTCTGCAAGTTTCCATAGATGATTAAGATTTGGAAAAGCAGGACTACCATCATACAGAACCATTGTTGCACCAAGTAACATAGATCCATGCAGGAAATTCCACATCATCCAGCCGGTAGTCGTGTACCAAAAAAACCGTTCTCCGGCATGCACGTCATTATGGAACGCGAGATACTTCAGATGTTCAAGCAAACACCCTCCATGCGAATGTGTGATGGCTTTAGGATCACCCGTAGTTCCCGAAGAAAAAAGGATCCACAACGGATGACTGAACGGCACAGCCAGAAAAACAGGAGTTGTCTCAACTTGTATTTCCAATTCATCATAGTTCGTTACCCCGGCAATATCCAACACCACATCACTGTGAATGTATTTGATGAGCAGCGAATCTTTAAGACCGGGTAATGCTTCAATGATCGATTTAATTTCGCTTATTCGATCATATGTTTTTCCATTGTAATAATACCCATTTGCTGCAATTAACAGTACCGGATCAATTTGCTGAAATCGGCTTACGACGCTGCTTACACCAAAGTCTGGCGAACAACATGACCATACAGCTCCAATTGAAGCTGCAGCAAGAAATGCATAGGTCGCCTCAGGAATATTTGGTAAAAAACCGGCAATACGGTCACCAGGTTTCACTCCATGCGATAGAAAGTATGCCCGGATCGTTGCAACTTCTTTCCACATATCATCGATAGAAACAGAACGGGATTCACCGTGCTCTGAGCAAAACAAAATGGCAACCTCTTGCTCTGACATTCCTTTGAATATATGCTCTGCATAATTTAAGGTAGCACCATCGAACCAGGTCACATCCGGCATTCGATCACCCGATAAAACACTCGTATATGGAGAATGTAATTTGACTTTGAAAAAGGATACGATAGTTTCCCAAAAGTCCTCTATGTTTTCAACAGACCATTTCCAAAGTGATTCATAATCATCAGGTGTATATTTTCCATTTGCCTGAAGCCATTGCCGATATTCCCGCAATCTTGAAGATTCAAGGTCCTGAACAGAAGGCTCCCAGAGGATGTCATTTGAAGGTATCATTGCGGGAATAATGAAGCTTTAAGGTAAAACAAATAATAGTATGGCCAATCCGGGACCGCTTTAGTAACATTGTTCTTACTTCACCTTTTGCTACAACAAACAGAATTAATTTTTACTCCTAAATTGCACCAATGATCAGACCCATAAAAAAAATTCTTATTGCCAATCGTGGTGAGATAGCAGTTCGAATCATGCGAACTTGCAGACAACTAAATATAAAAACAGTTGCTGTCTATTCGGAAGCTGATCGAAATAGTCCACATGTAAGGATGGCGGATGAATCTGTTTTTATCGGCCCATCTCCATCGAGAGAGTCATATCTCAGTGCTGCTAAAATCATTCAGGCGGCTCTTGTCACGCAGTCTGATGCCATTCATCCGGGTTATGGATTCCTTAGCGAAAATGATGTCTTTGCACGAGAAGTTGAAAAGGCTGGACTCATCTTTATAGGTCCTTCTCCGGAGAGCATCCATACTATGGGTAATAAGCTGGCGGCAAAAGAAGCAGCAAAAAATTTTAATATTCCTATGGTTCCGGGATCATCGAGCTCTCTTTCGAATTTAAAAGAAGCTAAAGAAGTTGCTCATCGTATTGGTTATCCCCTATTGGTGAAAGCAGCAGCAGGAGGTGGAGGCAAGGGAATGCGCATTGTGAATAGCGACGATGAATTAGAGTCGCAGATAGAGAGGGCTATGAGTGAAGCAAAGTCCTCATTCGGAGATAGCTCTGTTTTTATAGAAAAATATGTTTCCTCACCAAGACATATCGAAATCCAGGTTCTTGCAGATCAGTATGGCCATTGTTTACATCTGTTCGAAAGAGAATGCTCCATTCAGCGCAGACATCAAAAGATTATTGAAGAAGCGCCATCCTACATTCTCACTACCCTCAAAAGAGAATCCATGGGCCAGGATGCAAT
>JBDUDG010000168.1:0-7034 GCA_040003045.1 Saprospiraceae bacterium
ACAGGAATGAACCGTATTGGGAAATTCCAATTGAACTGAGAAGAAGAATGCCGGGTCTTCCATTGCTGTGTGATAACAGTCACATCTGTGGCAACCGGACAGAGCTACTAAATGTAGCCCAATATGCACTCGATCTCAATTACGATGGATTGATGACAGAGACGCATTGTGATCCTGATCATGCCCTGAGTGATGCGGCTCAGCAGATTACACCAGCTACGTACAAATTATTAATTGAGAAGCTGGTCTTTAAGAGAGAGATGATCGATGATAGTGATTTTCTTGAATACATGGATTCAGTACGACACCAGATCGATGCGATAGATCTTGAAGTGCTTGATTTACTTGGAAGACGGATGAAGCTCAGTGAAGAAATCGGCAAGCATAAAAGACATAACCGGATTTCATTGTTGCAATTAAAACGATGGAATGAAATTCTTGAAAAAGCCAAAGACATGGGAAGGGAGCGTGGATTGAGTGAGGGATTTATTAGCTCTTATCTGTCAGCTGTACATAAAGAGAGCATCGAAAAGCAATCACAGGTTAAAGACGATACTCCTCTTTAATATTGTGATATACACCTTACTTGCATTCCTGCATTTCAGATAAATGATTGAAAGGGGGACAATTTCTTAGGTATAATTTTTAATTTGCGAATTTCATGATATTCATTAAGAATTCCCTTAAATTAGGGTAATTATTAAATCACTTCACCGTGGAACAATCTCTGCTTTATAAGGAAGAGGCATTTACTATTATTGGTAAATGCATGGAAGTTCATAGAGTTCTGGGACATGGATTCCTTGAAATAGT
Organism: Saprospiraceae bacterium; assembly: GCA_040003045.1. Classification (GTDB taxonomy): domain Bacteria; phylum Bacteroidota; class Bacteroidia; order Chitinophagales; family Saprospiraceae; genus Opimibacter. The sequence continues at coordinate 814 of JBDUDG010000168.1, forward strand.
CTATAAAGATGCTGTAGAAATCGAATTTAAGAATACCGGAATTCCTTATGCACGAGAAGAGAAATTCAATGTCTATTACAAAAATGCAATATTGCGACACAATTATTTTGCAGATTTTACAGTTTATAATAAAATTATTTTAGAAGTAAAAAGTATGGATGGACTCCATGAAGACCTCATAGCTCGCACCCTTAATTATTTAAAAGCAAGTGGTTATCATTTAGGACTACTTGTCAATTTTGGCAAGAGGTCTTTGGAGTACAAGCGAATAGTTTTTTGAGACTACTTTAACTAGTGTTAATTTGTTCAAATAGTAATTAAATATTAAAAATAAAAATAGCCACGAATTACACGAATTTTCACGAATTATTTTTGATACCCAAGGCTATTTTTTAATTAATGTTAATTTGTGTAATTCGTGGCTAAAATTGTAAAATAAAAATAGCCACAAATTACACGAATTTTCACGAATTATTTTTGTTTCCTATTGGATTACCATCTTATTCACAGCAACTACATGTCCATCTGAAATGATTTGCAAAAAGTACATTCCAGGATTTAATAATCCTGCATTAAAGTGTTGCGAAAACTTTCCCTCTTCGAATTTCTTTTCCATCACGTTTTGTCCGGCAAGATTTATAATTCGAAGAGACATCCTTTGAACTGTAAGATCTTTCAATATAACAGTAAATTCTCCTGTCGATGGATTTGGATAAATACGGATATTGTGTTTTTCTAATGGATCATTTACACCGACAAGTGTGCCATTGAAACAGAAATTATCCAATTGAACTATAGAATACGTATCCTCCCCTTGATATTCCCTCAGACCATTAGTGACATAAATCACAGGTCTCACAAGGACACCGGGAAATCCTCCGCAGGACTCATCTGTGATCCATTGACTGAGATCGTATGGAATCTGAAGCTCATGCCATTCATCTGTAGCAAGACCTGAAATAGTGGCTGATGCTAATTCAAAACAATCAATGCCATCACAATGATTGATGCGGAATGGTGCTCCGTCCATCACTAACTGGACCTTTATTTTATCACAGGGCTTATGCGGATTGATTGGTCTGCCTGCAAAAATTCCACCGGGTGCAGAATCATTGACCGCAATTCTTACCGCGATATAACCTGCTATTTTTTCAAGACAAATCGGGTCTGTCCGAGTAAGGACACTGGCAGAATCAAGATTGCCGGCCAGCAGAATGGTCCAGTTGTCCAAACTCCCTTCTGCTCCTTCAATCACAGTAGTATGACCTGAGATAGATTTCCATCCACTTGTACGTCCGGTAGCACTCATTTCACCGGGCTGTGAATTGTCTTTGAAGTGAGGATTGCTGAGAATAGCACTTGTACAATCTCCAACGGGACTACAAGTAATGTCTACAGATTGCGATTTTGAAAATGTTCCACATAGTGATCCATTCGCTTTATTACGTGTGGCTACCATGAAAACAGTATACGTCCCTGATTGTGGAAAAATGTAACAAAATGTCCCGGTTCCTGAGCTCATCCCGATGGGCGTGCCAGAAGGTTGATTCAAATACCACAAAACGGTTTCACACTCATCTAATGCCACCGGAGAAAAACAACCCTGACAAGAATTTGGTGCTACAATCTGCGTAAATCCTTTTTCAACATTCTTTTGTAACACCTGCACATCCGAAGACTGACACGGACAAATGTCCGGACACGAGACTGTAAATTGAATGGATTCATTACAAACGGAATTTCCGCAATGACCTTCAAGAGAAAAAGTATAAGCTCCGGGTTGAGTCATATAAGAAGGAAGAAGTGAAATCCCAAAATAAGGATCAGCATATGTGATTCCACTGTTTATACCTGAAGGACCGCTTATATTCCAAAAGACAGGCGTTTGATTGGAGCATCCATTTCCTGCGCAGCTAAAGCTACCAGTGACTGTATAGCCTGATCCAGGATTCAAACAAGTAAAGGGAATAATTCCATCATCACCAATGATTGTGTTGAATTCTCCTTCCGATCCTCTTATATACACTTCCCCAAATGCAGTACAGGCGCAAACCCCGGGACGGGGAACAACAAGCGAATCGGATAATGTGCGCTGGAAACATTGTACAGGAGGGATTACATCCAGATTGTATTCCACAACTGTGTATTGAACTCTTGTTTTAATATTATTGATGAAATAATTTTTCCTCCTGCTATCTCCACTGATGGGACCGGGAGTAATATGCCCATCTCCCCAATCTATAGTGGTGATATAGTCGCAAGCCGGAAGATTGCCAACATCAAATATGCCGGTATGACCATCAGCACCTGCATACAGATGGACAGCATTAGTCATATTTTCAATAAATGCAGCTTCATCAGCACAACAGGATTGTTGCACTTCGCTCACACAAATATTATCAATTCGACCCCATGCTTTTAATCCGTACAAATTGAAAACTCTGACGTACATCCTGTCCCAATTTTGTTTTGGTGTCCAGATGGGAAGCGAAAACGTGTTCCAGGAAGTGCTGGTAATTTTAGGACTACTTCCTATATCGTCGCATGTGGTACATTGATAGGGATCAACGCTGCTATTCGCTGCAGTGAACCCAAAATTGACACTGCCTGCAGAGGTATTGGATACATAACGTCCACAAAACGAAATCTTGTAATGATGTCCGGCTTTGAATTGAAGACCTTGCTGGACTATTGATTCTCCGTTAGACTTATAGCCCCACATCTGCATGGAATAATTGTCACAACATGAATCGCCGGATACCACTTGTGGGGTATAAGTTCCTTCGAGCCAATGATTGGAATGTGCGCCGTGGGTAAAACTTCCTGCAATAGCTCCTTCAAAAAATCCGGGATTTTGCAGGATATTATTTGGACAATTACATGCACAAACTACTTTCACATCAAATGAACAAGTTGATGAATTTCCGCAATCGTCTACGGCTTTATATGTCACCGTTGATGTGCCTGAATTGAATGTAACTCCACTTGCATCATTAAGTCCATTCTTAATTGTTGCACCAGTGATTATATAAGTGACCTGGGGTGTACTGCAATTGTCAGAGAGCAAAGTCCATTTTATTCCATTGACTGCCTTTGTACAGGAATTGGAAGTACTCGTTATGGTAAGGCCCGGCGGACATCTCAATACAGGTGGAACATCTTCATGCACCTGGACATTGCTCGTACATGTAGCAGTATTTCCACACAAATCCATTACAGTGAATATAATTGGGAAAATACCGCATTGTGTAAATGTATCCTGGCTAATGGTCATTGAAAAGATCTGGCAATTGTCCGTTGAACCGTTATCAAAAAGAGAAGGAGAAGCAACAGCTATGCAATTTCCATTCATTACAATTCCTATTCCGCTCAAGCATCGCGCTACCGGGGGAATCAAATCAATCACTGGTACAGAGTGGCATACAGTCAATACGCATGGTCCCCCGGAGATGGTCAGACACACATTATATGTACCACAAGAAGAAAAATAATGATTTGGATTCTGGATGACAGATGTGTTATTTCCACTTTGCGGATCACCAAAATTCCATGAATATGTTAATGTATTCGAAGAATTGGATAAATCAGTAAATTGAATTACCTGGCAACCATCCACGCTGCTGAAAGAAAAATCGGCTGCACATTCAAATCCGTTTTTGTAATACAACATATCCCCGTTCGGGTGATTAGTATTGCATGGATCATAGGCAATAGCTTCAGGGGAACCATCTCCAAAAAAATCTGCAAATCGGGTTACCACCCAGTCACAATGAAGTGTTGTACTGGGCAATAGAGTTTCATCGAAGCCATACGGATTGGGTGTTTCATGATGCCATGAAAGTTGTGGAGTAGCTTTATCAATGAGCCTGTAAAAATCCACATGTCCGCCACCGTTGGACCAAATAGGATCGCTAATAAAAAGATCAAGATCCCCGTCACAATCCGCATCAAACAATTCAGGGCATTGCACACTACCGCCGTCATCCGGGAATAGGGGATTTGCAAAAGTCTGTGGTGGCTCGATGCGATAGGGAGGTGCAACAGGTAAATTCCATGAACTGTTGAAAGCGGATGTAAACAATGCGGTACCATGAATTCCAGTGGTTCCGCTGATCAGGATGTCGGGATATATGTCATCATTGATAAGACCCACTTCAATAAACATGTCGGTGTTAAGTGGCACTGTAGTTCCTGTGATTAAAACTGCAGCAGGTGTCGGAAAACCTAATTGAGAATTGATATCGATGTACAAAGAAATAATAGGCGGATCGCTACCAAATTTTTCAAGTGTCAGGAGATCCTGAACACCGTCTCCATACCAGTCTAAAAATTTAAATCCATACACCCCGACGAGTCCGGTTGGAATGGCATGATTTAGCAAAAATTCAGGGGCATCGGGATGACCTGAATTGCGAAGCAGCCATAATTCATTATTATTCTTGGTGTATAGAATATCGACATCACCATCTCCATCAATATCACCGTATTCTTTGTCTTTTGCCTGGAAGTGATCTGACATCAACTCTGCTTTTATTGCTTCGCTGAAGATGACAGGATTTGGATCGCTGGCTACGGAAGGATTATAGAATCCCATCCAGTTATTTACCGGATCGCATTCGGCGGAAATATTTAATGCAGATTTTGCAATGGGAGGGAGGCTTTGGGAGAAGCCAATGTTATTCCAAAGAATGGTGATGCATGCGACTGGGAGTATAAACAGGAGTGCTTTCATCCATGTGGGTTTTTGTGAATATACGGAAAAACTCACATCCACTTGCCTCAACCTGTGAAGTTGCTCTCCTCTTTCTACCACTTACTTCTGGGGATAGGGCCTCCCCAAATGCGAAATTGCGAAGCTAAAAAAACTTCATCTTGGTTAAGCTATAGTAAAAGGTTGTAACGTTAGTCTAGCAAATTTGAATTACGGATTCATTCTTTATGATTCACGGACAAACTGAATATGTACATTTCAGGATTTGTGAATAGGGTGAGTGGTCGTTATCCTAAACTATAAATTCACATAGTTTAAGAATATGCATTTTCTTAAACTATGGAGACTCAAAACATCGTGCAATGGTTGAAATTTTTCTTAACCGGGATCACTGAAACAGCCTGGCAGGCAATTGATAACATTGAACAAGATCATTGCCTTAAGGACATTGTTGAATGATAAGATAAATTCGAATCTGGGAAAGAAAGTCCTGAAGGCACAAATACTCCTTCAATATTTATATCAAAAAACGGTTGTTACTGTCTCAGATGTCATGGATACTTTGCAGGTCACCAAGCAAACGGCCAATAGATTAATCAGGGATTTTGAAAAACTGGAAATCCTTCAGGAACGTACCGGGTTTAAGCGAAATCGAATTTTCGTTTTTGAGGAGTATTTAAATCTATTCAGACAATAAACCCTTACACCTTCGGCAACAACACCGCATCAAGCAGCGCCTTCAGACGGATAAAGCCAAGCAGCTGTCCATCTTCTGAGCTCATCACAGGTTCATCATCCTCTTCCGCATCGTCTTCATCAACAGGAAGGATCGAGAAAGCTACGAAGTCAAGCAGATCCATCTCCGGATAATCTTTGGAAACGGCCGTGATGAATACATCAAGATCACCATCCGCTTCCTCCAATGCATCCCAATTGGCATCTTCAAGATCGTAGATATATTCTTCGTCGGTGACTTCTTTATATAGACCTGTGCGTTTCAGGCTTTCCATGCAAATGGTGCCCAAAAAGATCAGGTAAGCATGGTCTTCCTCTGTCATATCCACCTCTTCGTCTTCCATGATCAGGTATTTGAGGCTTTCCATGTAAGGTGTAGGGTCCAGCGAGCCATTTTCACCCTGCTCCAGGATCTTGTCAATCAGTTCTTCAGTTACTTTCATCTTTTGATTAATATATGAGCGTAAATTTACATATAATTTTTCTATCCGGGTAGGAACTGCACATGGCAACTGTTCTTGGGTAGTCTTAGCAAACTGAATGGAAGACGTGTTTAGAAAGTTTAGATAAACCATCTATCGATGGCTTAAGTTTAGCAAGTTTAGAAAAAAGCTTTACAGGCCCACAAGATTATATTGTTTATTTAAGTAAATCACATTCTTTACCAGAGAATGAAACCAGAATCTCATAATCCTATAAACCTATAACCTTTATAACCTTTATAACCCCTTTATTAACCTATTCGCTTAGATTTATCCAAAAATAATCCGTTGGC
>JBDUDG010000012.1:0-23355 GCA_040003045.1 Saprospiraceae bacterium
GATGCCATCCTCAGATTAAATCCCGGATAATCAACCAGAACCAAAGCATCAGGCTTGAATTGGAGTATTTCAGCTTTACATCTTTTGAAATTCCTTATAATTTCCGGCAGATGTTTAATCACTTCAACGAAACCCATGTAAGCAAGAACACGATAATGGGTAGTAACAGTCACACCCGTTTCTGTCATCGATTCCCCACCCCATCCTCTTATAACTGCAGTAGGATCGTGTTTGAAAATGGCTGAACAAAGAAGGGCGGCTTGTTTGTCTCCACTGGCTTCTCCCGCGAGAACAAAATATTTCAACTCTCGAGTATTTTCAATCCAAATATCCAGAACCATATACCTACAATCAGCATGCTCGCCATCAGGATGCCACGAATGGTTTCATGTTGATATGATTTCCTTGTTCGCTGCATCAGGATCAGGTTAGCGCAGATGGCGAAGAGCGCGAGCGTGCGTATCCTGAAATCTTCTGCAAAACCAATATCGCTGAGCACCCCCATTGAATCCAGCAATTGGTAGATGGTTAATAAGATTGCGTAAGTTATTCCCGGCACTAAAAGACCTGCACCCAGGCCAAGCCAGAAAGAATCCCGTTTAATAAGTGGTGTCATGCAGTTGGATTTAAAAGCTCAAGGGACTTCATTCCGGGAATGGCCTGGTGACTGGTGAGATCATGCAAAGATGGAACTATGGAAATGTAACCTTCCTGAAGTGCATTAATATCTGTGCCAGGGCCAGCATCATTAGTCACAAAATTTCCTGTCAGCCAATAATACTTTTGACCACGCGGATCTATGCCTTCCATAAATTCCTCTTCCCAACGTCCTTCTGATTGTCGGCAGATCAGAGCACCCTTAATAACTCCTTTTGTCATTTTTGGAATATTGACATTCAACAATTTTGCATTTGAAATGCCATGCGTCAGAACATGCTCCATGATGGATTTGATCCATGGTGTCGCGGGATCGAAATCTGCTTCCATAGAATAATCATCAAGGCTGAATCCAATCGAATTGATTCCTTCGATCGATGCTTCCATAGCTGCGGATATGGTACCCGAATATAGAATATTGATCGAAGCATTTGATCCATGATTGATGCCGGAAACACAGAGATCGATTTTGCGGTTTTTCAAAAGAATATTTTTCGCGAGCTTGACACAGTCTACCGGAGTTCCGGAACATTCATACGCTTCTATTCCTTCAAAAACAGAAACCTTATGAAGTCGAATCGGATCTTCCATAGTCACTGCATGTCCTTTGGCGGATTGCGGTGAATCAGGAGCCACGACGAGAACCTCTCCCATTTCGGAAGCAATCGTAACAAGTCTGCGAATGCCCGGAGCAAACATGCCATCATCATTGGTCACTAAAATTAAAGGACGCTTCTTCTCCATTATTATTCTTTTATAAAAATATATTCAATTAAAGATGGATCACCTCGCCATAGGCAGCAGCAGCGGCTTCCATGATTGCTTCACTCATAGTTGGATGTGGATGGATTGTTTTGATAATTTCCATTCCGGTGGCTTCTAGCTTTCTGGCCAGGACCATCTCAGCTATCATATCTGTCACTCCTGTTCCAATCATGTGCGCACCCAGAATCTCACCATATTTAGCATCGAAAATTAATTTTACAAATCCCTCAGGATGCCCAGCTGCTTTTGCTTTTCCACTAGCTGAAAATGGAAATTTCCCAACCTTTAATTCATAGCCGGCCTCTTTGGCCTGCTGCTCTGTCATACCAACTGAAGCAATCTCAGGCTGACAATATGTGCATGAGGGAATATTACCATAATTGATTGGTTGAGGATGATGTCCGGCGATTTTTTCAACGCAGGTAATTCCTTCAGCAGATGCAACATGTGCCAGGGCAGGACCATCTGTAATATCACCAATAGCATATATACCAGGAACATTAGTTTGATACCACTCATTGACGACGACCTTCCCTTTATCCGTTTTGATACCAAGTGTTTCAAGACCGATATTTTCAATATTCGAAGTGACACCTGCTGCTGATAAAACTTTATCACATTTAATTTCAGATATTGCTCCTGTTTTCCTGTTCTTGACAGTGACATTAATTGTTTTGCCTGAAACATCTACTTTTTCAACAGAAGAATTGGCCATCACTTCAATACCACTTTTTGTAAAATGGCGTGTAAGTTCTTTTGAAACTTCAGGATCTTCCCTTGGTACAAGTCCCTGCTCTAAAAATTCGATGATCGTTACTTTAGCACCAAGTGTGTTATAGAAGTATGCGAATTCCACTCCTATCGCACCACCACCGATCACAACCAAAGATTGTGGTAACTCATCAGGGATCATTGCTTTTCTGTATTCAATTACTTTTTCGCCATCGATCGGAATATTTGGAAGCGCCTTTGCTCTACCGCCGGTAGCGAGAATGATGTGATCAGCTTCATAGCTTGTGCTTTTACCTCCCGCATCTGTAACGTCAACTTTTTTTCCTCTTGCCAGTGTACCGGTGCCCATGATAACATCGATCTTGTTTTTTTTCATCAGGAATTGAACGCCTTTGCTCATGGCGTCGGCTACGTCCCTGGATCTTTTGATGACAGCTTGGAGATCGGCTTTGATATGGTCAGCACTCAGACCATAGTTTTTTGCGTTTTCTAAATCATGGAAGACATCCGCACTTTTCAGTAGCGCTTTGGTGGGAATACAGCCCCAGTTGAGACAGATGCCGCCTAAAGATTCCTTTTCAATAATGGCTGTTTTCAGGCCCAACTGACTGGCACGTATAGCAGCCACGTATCCTCCGGGTCCGCTTCCTATTACTAACACATTGTATTTCATTTTGATTGATTTTTAGTCAAAAAACTGATTTGGGCAGCAAATATAGTGAGGAGTAACGGCAGGAACCTTTTCCTTATGAGGGCAAAAAATATTCTGATTATATTTGCATGCTTCGTTTTCATGTGGGGTGCCTTAAACTACAGGCTGAGATCAAACCCAACGAACCTGTCCGGGTAATGCCGGAAAGGGAAAGAAGTGAACAATGGATTTACATAATGGTTAACTTATAACTTATATGAACCTGCACCGTATGGCACGTGCCTTCGTGATATTTTCCATTTTGATTTCGTCTTCAGTCTCTAATGCTCAATATTATATTCTGGGGCGAAGTCTTGATGACCAGGAAGATCCTTATGCATTTTCTACTGCGCAACTAAGGGGTGACAGCACTTTTATCGAACAGAAATGTACTGAGCTTGGAGTGTTTAGATTTGAAAATCTTGCAGCCGGTGATTATGAGCTTGTCATCATCACACCATATGGTATCAGGAGGAAAAAAATTGACCTGCGCGGTAGTGTCGACATCACTTTTCACATATCCCGAAATATCCGGATGAATGAAATAAGTGTAATAGCCAGACGTGCTAATAACCATGAACCAGTCACGCATACTGACCTCACAACTGAGGAATTAAGGAAGAAAGATTTTGGACAGGACATGCCGTATTTACTGGAGAATAGTCCATCTCTTGTAGTGACTTCAGATGCAGGAGCAGGCGTTGGTTATTCAGGGCTTCGCATTCGTGGATCTGATCCAACAAGAATAAATGTCACCCTAAATGGAATTCCTGTAAATGATGCAGAATCACAAACTGTGTATTGGGTTGATCTGCCTGATATCACAAGCTCAACGTCAAATATTCAAATCACGCGTGGCATAGGCTGGAGCCAGCCCGGTGTTGGTGATTTTGGTGGAGGAATTCAGGTCAATACTCTTGCATTCAATTTTGAACCTTCATTGAGTCTTCTTCTGAGTGGTGGGAGTTTTAATACACGACGAGCTACAGTGAATGCATCTTCAGGTTTAATCAATGGGCGCTTCACAATGGATGGAAGAGGGAGCTATATTCATTCTGATGGCTATATCGACAGGGCGAAAAGTGATTTGTATTCCGCTTACGGTTCTGTCGGTTATCATCATGACCTGTCGAATATCACGTTCATTTATGCTTTAGGAAATGAAAAGACATACCAGGCCTGGAACGGTGTGCCCGAACAATATATTTCTGATCCAAAATTGCGAACCTACAATTCGGCGGGTACAGAGAAAGCAGGAGCACCTTATAATAACGAGATCGACGATTACAAACAATCTTATTTCCAATTGCATTATGATCAGATTCTTACACCTTTCGCCAGATGGACTAGCGCATTACACTACACAAAAGGCAAAGGATACTTTGAGCAATACAAAGCTGCCCAATCACCTGTGGCTTATGGGGGTCAGGATATAGTTGATACCACTGATCTGATCAGAAGATTGTGGCTTAATAATGATTTTTATGGGTTCACATCGACCATTCAAATCGGTTCGCCTGCGGATAGGTATTTTGTAGTTGGTGGCGGATGGAACAAATATGTGGGAGATCATTTTGGAAAAGTAATCTGGACAGAAGATAATGTCGGAATTAATTTTGAACAGCCTTATTATTTCGATACCGCTAAAAAAACTGACTGGAATATTTTTGTGCGCAATAATCATCAAATCACCGATCATCTGGAGGCGACTTTTGATATCCAGGTAAGATGGATCCGGTATATGTTTGAAGGTCCTGATAATGCAGGAACGCTAACTGATCAGAAAGTAAGACATCGATTTATCAATCCAAAACTTGGTTTCAGTTATAATTGGAATAAACAGAATGCCTTTTATCTGCTGACGGGAATCATACACAAAGAACCGAACCGTGATGACTATGTGAATTCCACTCCGATGAGCCGCCCTCGTCCTGAGAGAATGTGGGATACCGAATTAAGTTACAAACATCTAGCCAATAATCTGGATGTTGAGCTGACAAGTTACTTCATGGATTACAAGGATCAATTGGTTCCGACAGGGAGATTGAATGATGTCGGAGCATACAATCGGATTAATGTGGATAAAAGTCATCGGGCCGGTATCGAAAGTATGGTTTCTTATAAGATCAGTCAAAAATTCAGCACTTCTTTTCTGGCTACAATCAGTGAAAATAAGATCACTGAATTTGATGAGTATATTGATAATTGGGACACGGGTCTTCAGGAAATAATTCATCATGAAGGAAGCGAGATTGCGTTTTCTCCAAATCTGCTGGCTACCCTGGGAATTGAATATAAAATGATCTCCACGCAAACGCATGAGATCAGCTTTGATGCGACTGCGAGATATATAGGAAAGCAATTTGTAGACAATACTTCAAATGAATTCTCTTCACTGGATCCATACTATCTCACAGATATTGGGGTACACTGGACCTGGCACAATGTATGGGCTCATCAATTTAAGATGGGACTGTTACTTAGAAATGTCTTTGATCATCAATACGAATCCAATGGCTGGATCTATCGGTTCAGATCAGAATCGTACAATCCGGTAACCGCTGATCCATATGCCGGAAGTGAAAATGGGAGCCTTTACCATCAGAAAGGATATTTTACACAGGCAGGCAGAAATATCTATCTCAACCTGAATATTACGTTCTGATCAATAGTTGTAAGTGAATCCAATTCTGTAATTGAAAGGATCCCTCGCAGAATTGAAATCATCGAGGACATTGTATTGGATGGAAACAAAAGTGCTGAATGGATATCCGCTTGTCGCACCTACTCCGACGTAAATGAAGTCTTCATTTATTTTAAAATGCTCCAATTTTCCATTATTGATAATCAAATTTCCATTCTGATCCACTCCATACCTGGTCAGAAAACCTCTTTCGTATTCAGCTTGCAGGAAAATCCCTTTTAAAAACGGAGTGGCATTGTCCCAGCTCCATAAAGGCTTAAATCTGGTAAATACGGTGGGGCCAAAATCAAAAGCACTAAACTTCACTTGTTCAATAGGGAACTTCTGATAGAAATAATCAACTTTCATCATAACCCCCACTGCCAGGGATTCAGTCAATTTATAAGCTACGTTTGGAGCTAATCCAAACTGGAAGCTGTGGTTGTAGAAGCTGATATTTCCCAGGTTTACCCCCCAACCAATAGGCGCGGGATCTTTGGCTTTTTCAGGCTTGTGACTTGATTGGGCTGCTCCATGGTTAAGGCTGAGTAAGATGACCAGGCAACTGAATATAAGAGGCTTTATTGCTTTCATAAGGCAAAGTTGTTAATAAGTGTCTAAATTCAAACGAATAGAATTGATTTTATGCTATTAAGGAAATATTAAATACATATTTTGTTTATTTTGCAGCCAGTTATTCTTCCCACCCCTTTTCTTTTGACAAATCACTCCCGAGAATTTATTCTTATTAACGCGTAATTAAATCGTTTGTCACTTTAATAAAGAAAAATGAGTAAAAAAACACTGCGAATTTTATCGCTCTGCTCCTTTATCATCCTGGCCCTTTTATCATCCGGTAACGGACAAAAGATCCGATTCAATGTCCAGCGGGCGCTTCCTTCAGAAGATTTGGTCTATAAAAAGCAATTTAAAGCTTATTCCATAGGAACTTTTGACTCAAAGGCCACCTCTGACCTGCTAAGATCCAAAAATGACTTCAGCCAACTTGAGTTAGAAGTTGAGGGAAAATCTTTTGCTTTTGATCTTCATGCTAAAGATTTGCGTTCCCCTAATTTCAGACTTACAGTTCAGGATGACAATGGCACCCATGACTTGCCCCGTACCCCAAATACCACATACTACGGTTATACCTCCAAAGGGTTTTATGACGTACGGATCACAGCGGATGATAACTTCTTTTACGCTCTTATCGTCCAGCCAAATGATGAATTCTATATAGAACCTGCCATGGATATCGTGCCCGGCGCTTCATTGCAGCAATATGTGATGTACTGGAAAAGTGATGTCATAAATACCATGGGGAAAAATGCATGCGGTGCCCGATATGCCCCAAATTATTCCAAAGAAAACAAGGAAGATTCAGCACCTGAAGGCCTGGATCGCTCCAGAGACCTATGTAAGGTGGTGGACATCGCGTTGTGTGACGATCACCTTATGTATATCAAATATGGGAGTAGCATACCTAGTGTGACCAATCAGAATATGGCTGTCATCAATAATGTACTCACCAATTATGATACTGAATTCAGCACGGACCTTAATTTTAATATTGTCCAGGTATTTGTCGTCACGGGCACTGATCCATGGACGAGCAGCACTGACCCAGGAAATCTTCTTGATGATTTTACAGCATGGGGTCCATCACACCTTAGCACGCATGATGAATCCAGTCTTTGGACCAATCGTGATTTTGATGGTGATGTGATCGGTCTTGCCTGGATCGGTGGTGTATGTACTAATTTTAAATACAATGTGCTCCAGGATTTTACAAGCAATGCTCCATTGCTCAGAGTCCTCCAGGCACATGAAATGGGACATAACTTTGATGCTAATCATGATGCGCCTAATTCAGGTTTTATTATGGCTCCTTCAGTAACGAATACGAATACATGGTCCCCTGCTTCAATCAGTGCCATTAATTCTTATATCACGAGCATAAATTGCCTGGCCACGTGTTCTGCTCCTGGCCCTCCAATTGCAGCTTTCAACGCTGATCACACTGATGGATGTGTTGTTTTGACAGTGCACTTTTTTGATCAGAGCCAGAACAACCCTACAAGCTGGCTATGGACATTCCCAGGCGGTAGCCCCGGAACCAGCACATCGCAAAATCCAACGGTGACTTATTCCACTTCCGGCGCTTATAATGTGACCCTGAAAGCTACTAATGCTCAGGGCAACAACACATTGACAAAAACAAACTATATCAATGTCGGTGACGATCCCGTTGCTAATTTTAATTATACACAAAATGGTCTGTCTGTGTCATTTCATAATCTAAGCACAGGTGCCACAAGCTATTCATGGAATTTTGGTGACGGCAATACATCCACTCAAACCAATCCTACCCATGTGTACGATGAAGATGGGGTGTATAATGTGAAGCTGACTGCATTTAGTGATTGTGGAAATGATATGATCACGATCTCTGTGCCTGTTGTGACACTACCGTTTGCAAATTTCAGAGCAAATATTACTGAGGGATGTGATCCGATAGAAATTGAATTTACTAATCTTTCTTCCAGCAATTCAACTTCATTTCATTGGGAATTCCCTGGTGGTTCACCTCCTACATCTACAGCTTTCGAACCAACAGTAGTTTACGAGATTCCCGGCACTTTCAATGTCACCTTAACTGTAGTAAATGGCGCAGGTGATGATGTGCTGACGAAAACAAATTATATCACTGTGTTCCCAGAACCAACTTCGGCGTTCACTTCAGCTGTCAATGGCTTTCAGGTTACATTTAATTCAACCGGTAGTGTTGGTGACAATTATATGTGGAATTTTGGTGACGGGCAAACAAGTACTATTCACAATCCCACTCATGTGTACACTGCCGGTGGAAATTACACAGTGACTCTTACAGTTAGCAATCTTTGTGGTTCTGTTGTGCATACATCGGCAGTCAGCATTGCCGGTGCACCTGTTGCTGGATTTAGTTCCGATGTAGAGTCAGGTTGTGCACCATTTGTGGTCCATTATTTTAATCAGTCCATGGGCAATGTTACATTCATCAGTTGGATATTCCAGGGAGGCTCACCTGCTACAAGCAATCAACCGAACCCTATAGTAACCTACAATACTCCAGGCACTTATGATGTCACGCTGACTGTTTCAAATACTGCGGGTTCTGATGATTTATTCATGAACAATTACATCACTGTATATGATGAAACGATAAGTAATTTCAGCTTTACCACGATCGGTAATCTTGCAGAATTTGATAACCTATCTGCATTTTCTACAGGTTCTACATGGGATTTTGGAGACGGCAATACAAGCACAGCAACAAATCCATCCCATATCTACAATGCTGATGGAACCTATACAGTGACTCTTATCTCAACCGGCAATTGCGGAAGCGACACAATTACACACGTCGTTACAATCATTACCCCGCCGAATGCAAATTTCTCATTTCATCAAAATGGAGATTGCGCACCTGTTACAGTTCAATATACTAACCTTAGCAGCCCAAATACAACCTCCGTCAATTGGACCTTTTATGGTGGAACTCCTGCGACTTCGACTCAATTGAATCCACTTGTGACCTACACTACGCCAGGCACTTATGATACAAGACTGATAGCACATTCTGCTAATGGCGTTGATACTTTTCTATTGTCGGGTATTGTGACAGTAGGTGTGCAGGCGGTATCATCGTTCCTTATATCGACAAGTGGAAATACGGTTAATATGGAAAACCAATCTACAGGTGCCGACACTTATCTGTGGCTATTTGGTGATGGGAATACGAGCACAGAGATCAGTCCAACACATACCTATGATTCATTTGGCACCTATACCATCAGCCTTATCTCTACTAATAATTGTGGCGATGATACTATGTCCATTGTAATAGTGCTATCTACTGTACCCAATGCAGCATTCAACTATGATGTACATTCCGGATGTGCCCCGATGGCAGTTCAGTTCTTTGATCAATCACAGAATGGACCTACATCATGGTTGTGGACGTTCACAGGCGGATCTCCTGAAACATCTACACTACAAAATCCCATAGTAACTTATAATACTCCTGGTAATTATACTGTTTCATTACGCGTAGAAAATGGCCAGGGTGCAGATGTCCTTATTCTTATGGACCTGATCAACGTGGCAGGTACACCAGATGCGACATTTGATCATACTGTTAATGGAGATTTTGTGACCCTCTTTTATCCTGGGATTGATTATGATAGCATCCGTTGGGATTTTGGAGATGGAAGAACTGATACTTCATTAAATCCAACAGTACAGTATGATGCTTCAGGCCAATATTTGATTACACTTACGGTGTTCAATGCATGTGGAATTGATACTGAATCTGTGCTTGTGACGATTGAGTCATCTTCCACAAACAATCCTACAGAAAATACTTCCAACTGGCAGATCCGTCCGAATCCATTTAAAGAAAAATTCACTTTGTATGGTGAACCACATGAAAGCGGATCGATGCGAATTGCCTTACTTGATGTCAATGGTAAATTTATTTCAGTACAAAATTGGAATTACTCAGCAGGCTCATCTTCACTTGAATTGAGCGCGGATGAACTTCCTTCAGGAGTTATATTTGTGCAGCTTCAGGATGGTGTGGCGCCAATTGTATTAAAAGCTGTGCATCTACAATGATTCTGGATTAAACACTAATCGCTTGTCATTAAGAGTAAAAAAAAGGAAGTAGTGCCTTAATTAAAGCGGCACTACTTCCTTTTTTTCTTTTACTAACTATAATTCATCAATTTGAAAAATTAATGGGTACAAGAAGTTTGAAACTTATATTCCTCCCCATGTTGAATACACCAGTCCTGCCCGATACATTGTTGACCTCCCCATATTTTAACCGGCTCAAATGACTTTGATAAGCGACATCTGTTAGATTATTGGCATTAATATAAAGTGAAAACAAAGTTGAATGGTTAGAAACAATATCTGCGCCTAATCCAAGATTCAAAAGGGCATACCCCGGAGTTTCTGTCTCCGTACCAAAAGCACTAAAAAATTTGGTCTGTTTAAAATAATTTTCGACTTCAATTTTAAAATAAGCATTTTTAAATATCGTACCTATCTTTTTCGCAGTAGCTCTTAGTTCGGAATTTGTTTTTGTAGCCGGCGTGAAAGGTAAGTACCTGGTAGAATCAGGCTGGTCCTTTTGCTTTGATATTACATAAGAAAGAGAATTTTCAAAATGCAACCAATCCAACGGGTGAGGATGAATATCAATTGAAATCTCCCCTCCTGCCAAATTCGCGTTGCCTGATGTATACTTAAATGTACTGAAGCCCTGGGATAATGAATCACCACCTTGAGTACTGTTAAGTTTACTTAGAAATATAAAATTATTTATGTTGTTGCTGAATAAATCAATTTCAGCTGTAACATGATCTGAATTCAGTCCCAATGCATAATCAAGCTGTAAACTATTTTCGGCCTTTAAAGTGGGAACTCCAATAATGAAATTGATAGTTCCCTCATGAACACCATTCGCTGAAATCTCTGCTATATTCGGTGCTCTGAATCCTCTTGATATATTGAGCTTTGTAAACACATTTTCTGAAAACTGGTATGTTGCACCTATACTACCTGACACACCATTGTAGTTAGAGCTAAAGGCATTGAACTGATGATAAGCATTCGGATCATTTCCATTAGCGATTTCGCCATCTGCATTCAGGAATAGATCTTTTCCCTTTTCACTTCGGGAATCGTAACGCACCCCTCCACTAATATCAAAATTCCCAATTGTTTTTTTTGCAGTAACAAAGACCCCGATGTCAAACAAATTATAAGCTGGGATTAAGAATTCTGTTCCTTTATTTCGGGATGATTGTTGCATTCCATTGGTACCGAAAGAAATATCCAGATTATTTTTATCTGCAAACAGGTATCGTATATCATAATTGATGGTGTTCAGAAGAAAATAAAGCCCATATTTTCCTTCATCCAGTATATTTGCGTACTCCTGCCTTTGATTTTGCTGATAACCGATTGTCGCTTTCAGGCTCCCATCACCTAAAACAAAACTGTTGTTTACTACGGCTTTAAAGTGATGTATTTTTTGATAAGGTGTCAGCGGAATGAAGGACTTAAAATTATCATCAGTCGCAATGGTGGAAATTTCAGTAGAATCATTCAACGCAACCGGTTTAATAAATTGACCGGTGGCGCTGTCTCGTTCGCCCTCCACAATTCCCGGCGTCAAATTATAGGCACTAAAATGCAGATGAGAATATCCCCAAGATTTGTTGAATCCTAAAATACCTGAAATCGTATTCTCTTTAAACCCTGAATTAAAAACATATCCATCATATTTATTTTGATATGCATGTGCCATTTTGTTGCTATAGCGTAAGTCCCAGATTAAACCATTTTGATTACCTGCCAGGTTACCTGAATAGGCTATTAACCCATTGTTGGTTTGATAATTTGCTAAAAGATTCCCTTGGATTTTCCCATCAGGAAGGGTTGGCGCAGAGATTAAATTTATCACACCAGCCATGGCATCAGAACCATAAGCCAGGCTCGCAGGGCCTTTTAATATCTCAACTTTATTTATAGTAAATTCATCTACTTCAATACCATGTTCATCCCCCCATTGTTGGCCTTCCTGTCTAATGCCATCATTAACTGTTACAACGCGATTATAACCAAGTCCACGGATGACGGGTTTTGAAATTCCAGAACCTGTTGTGATCTGGGCAAGCCCTGGTTGCTTCGCTAGGGCATCAATAATATTTGTTGCCGAGCTCTGTAAAAGTTGTATAGGTGGAATGGTAGTAATAGGGGTTGCTACCCTGTTCTTTTCACTGGCCCCTGATAATCCGGTAATTACTATTTCATTTAATTCGCTAACCGATTCCTCCATAGTAAAATCCTTTATTGAGGTAGTTCCAAGATCAATGACCTCTGCAACCAATTTGTATCCGATATAATTTACCTGGACCAACACTTTGGTTTGGGGCAGATTATCGATGATATAAGTGCCATCGTCCTTACTAACAGAACCAGTCTTTAAATCAGGCAAATAAATATTTACTCCCGGAAGAGATTCTCCTGTGATTTTATCTGTGATTCTTCCTGAAAGAGTGGCCTTGCCACTAAATGAAATGCTTAATGCAAAATCTATGTTTGTAATAAACATGATTAACCCTAATAAAGGGAGAATTAATTTTTTCATGGACTTAAAATTTAAAGTGGAAAATTTTATTAAGTGATATAGTGATACTACAGAAAGCTGAGCGCTTTCATGGCAAAATGGGATTTCCTATTGAGGAAATTTTAATTTCACATAATGAATGATACAGGGGGGCCCCTGTCATCATGGAGGATTGGAAAATTAATAATGCTTCCTTCAGGGCATTGGGTTTCAGGCCTGAAAACGAAACTAGCTAATTCAATCTGTGGATTGGAAGAAACAATCAATTGCCGAACTAATATGATATGGCATCGTGGGCAATCTCCAGGTTGTTTACTAATGTGATATTTGTGATTGCAACCACCCGATTCACCCGGGTGATATATAGAAATATGGCAAGGATCCTTCTCTAAGGCAACATTGCCGGCTCCAAGATGATCATGTTCAGAATGAGGTACGAATCCAGGTGGAACAAGATCAATAATTATATAAATAGATATCAGAAAACCTACCCAGAATTGGGTATTCTTAAATGAAAAATATTTATTGTTTTTGGACATTGATTTAATATCTCACTTCAAAGATACATTATTAAGAAAAGAAAGTTATCCACCTTTTTGTTTAGCGTTCTTATAACCGGATTTTATCAGGAAATCAATCACTTTTCGGACATGGTCTCCCTGGATCATTAACTGACCATCTTTTAAACTTCCGCCGGCAGAGCATAAAGATTTAAGCTTGGAAAGCAATTCAATTCTCGCTTCCTCAGGACCTTCATGTCCTTCAACGAGAGTCACCTGTTTGCCACCGCGATGTTTTTTATCTCTGGAAACATAAAGTTTCATTTGGCCTTTCAACTGAGGAGTCAGAAGTCCTGCTTTATCCACTACCTCATTCTTTAATTCGGATGGATCGGGAACATAGGGTTCCATTTCTGGAAATAGATCTTTCAACTTTGTAAGATCTTTCAACGGATCTGTCATCTGGAAATATATTATCGGGTTCTTTTTAAATGCTCTTTTCTAAGCATTCGCAAGATAAGCAAGCTCAGGTCATTCGATCCCAACGCACCATTGGAAATCACAACTACTCCTTTCTTCATCTTTGGAATAAATGCGACGCTTACCTGATGACCGCCCGTTCTCCCGGTATGATAAAACACGATTGAATTTCCATGTTGAATGACAAACCATCCGTCGACGACTTTGAATTGATGTGATTTACTTAGAGTCTTTATTTCCTTTTTTAAATCCTTTTCATTCAGCTTACCGGAGTACTGCCGGATAGATAAATTAATAAAGGCGAGCAAATCATTGAGGGAAGATTTCAGTCCTATTGCAGTCATCAGTGCGTTAGTATTCCATGGAGGTTGTGGCCTGCCATCCATACCAAAGCCGGGCGAAATCGCCAGGGGATCAACAGACCACTTTGTATCTCTCATTGAATAGGGATCGGTCAGCATTTTTTTTGCAAAAAAATCAATTCCCCCTACCTTTTGAAAAAACCAATACAACATCGCATAACCGATATTACTATAGCTGTACATACCTGCAACAGGTGATATCATTCGCAGATCATTTGCAAAAAGATTTTGTGTATAGTCTTTGTATGGATCTCTGACATCTGATTCAAGTTCACCAATTTTTGCCGGCATTCTTGGTAGACCGGTCCGATGATTAAGTATTTCATTGATTGTCAATTTTTGCCATGATGCAGTACAAATGCTATCCGGAAGAAATGAACAAATAGGGGTATCATTTTCCATTCCTAATGAATCGAGTGCTTTATTGACAAGCCATGCTACTATTGGCTTAGTTACACTTCCCAATTCATAAATACCATTTTGATCAATATTATTTCCAAAAGAAAGCGTGTATATGCTGTCTAAATCGATCACCCCTACTGCTATACCAGGCACAACATTGAAATCAACAGGTGTGTCATACCTGAGGATTTTCTCAATCTGAATTTTTAGTGCGTCGACCTGGGCATGTAACCCTTGTACTAAAAATATGAGGGCTATTTGCACAATGATTTTCAACATACCTCCATTGAAGAATTCAATCTAATTATAACTCAAACAACACAATAAGGTTGTTTGGTATCTTTCGGCAATATGGCGCGATTACTTTCTTCAAAAGCCACCCGGCTCTTCCTGATCCTCGGCGGATTCTTTATTGCGAATGCATTACTGGCAGAATTTATTGGAATTAAAATTTTCTCACTCGAGAAAGTATTCGGTTATGCGCCATTGTCGATGACGATCTTTGGAGTGAGTGATCTCGGATTCAATCTGACGGCTGGTGTGCTTTTGTGGCCGGTAGTATTCATCATGACAGACATCATCAATGAATATTATGGAAAAAAAGGAGTACGCTTTCTTTCATGGTTGACGGTGATCCTTATCATCTATGCATTCCTTGCAGCTTTCTTCGCCATTAAAGCCCCACCGAATGAATGGTGGCAACATATCAGTGGACTGCGCGATGATCCCTCAAAGAGCCTCCCTGATATGAACCTGGCCTTCTCACGGATATTTGGACAGGGTCTTTGGATTATCATTGGTTCTGTGATTGCTTTCCTGATAGGCCAATTGATCGATGTCATCGTTTTTCACAGGATCCGTAAAATAACGGGTGAAAAGATGATGTGGCTTCGTTCTACCGGTTCTACCCTGGTCTCCCAACTGGTAGATAGTTTTGTGGTACTCATTATAGCCTTTTATATCGGTTCAAATTGGGGCCTTGGACGTGTTCTCGCCATTGCTACGGTCAACTATATGTACAAATTCACCATGGCAATAGTGTTGACGCCTGTAATATATCTTGTGCATCACTGGATCGAGAGCTATCTAGGTGAAGATGAGGCATTTGCACTTAAATCTGACGCTGCGAGTCAGTAATCAGGTGGAAATTTTCCAAAAAAGGATATTCTAATGAAATAGTGTTAAATCTGTCCCTAAATAAGGCCTCAGGTGTGCCAAAAATATTTTCAAGACAGAGTATGGCACACCTGGGTGAGCCACACTGTCATAAAAGCCTGATAATACGCATAGTTATAAGTGGCGCGATGGGACACTTTTGTGGCCATAAGCCCCTCTTTATCACATTTAAAAATAACTTATACACCAAAATCATATCTTTGACTTATGCGTTTGAAGAGTCTGGAATTAAAGGGGTTTAAAAGTTTCGCCAATGATACGCTCCTGCATTTTGATGAAGATGTGATAGGGATTGTGGGGCCGAATGGATCCGGTAAGTCCAATGTTGTAGATGCCATCAGGTGGGTACTGGGGGAGCAAAAAGGTAAGGAGCTCCGTCTCGAAAATATGGGCGATGTCATCTTCAATGGCACCAAAAAAAGAAAGGCCAGTGCAGCAGCCTCGGTTGCAATCACCTTTGACAATAACCTTGGTCTCCTGCCCTCCGAATACCAGGAGGTAGTTATTTCAAGGCATTTATACCGAAGTGGTGAGAGTGAATATAAGCTCAATGGGGTCACCTGCAGGTTAAAGGACATTCAATCAATCCTCATCGATACAGGTATTGGGTCCAATTCATATGCTATCATAGCACTCGGAATGGTGGATGATATCCTGTACGACAAGGAAAACGCCCGTAGGAAAATGTTCGAGCAGGCAGCAGGTATTTCAAAATATAAAAAGCGGAAGCATGAAACCATGCTAAAGCTTAAGCTCACTTCCGAAGACCTGATCCGAATTGAAGATATCCTGAAGGAAATTCAGACTAACCTTGAACTTCTTGAAAAGCAAGCGAAACGAACAAGGAAATATGTTGAATTAAAAAGTGATTACAAGTCATTAAGCCTTTCACTTGGTGCACGAAATAATTTTGAATTGCGTGATCAATTTGCTCAGTCCGAAAAAAAGATCCAGGAAGAAACAGACAACTATTCAAGACTTGAAGCAGATCTGAGTGTATTGCATGCACAGCTGGAGAAATTGCGAAAGGACCATCTGGGCGATGAAATGGCAGTCAGCTCTTTTCAACGAGAATTAAATGAGCTCGTCGCCAGCATCCGCACTATTGAAAATGAAAAAAGTCTTGCAGATCAGAAAATAGCTTTCACACGTCAGAATAAATTAACCCTTGAAACACAAATCTCAATGGCTTCAAAACGCCTGGAGAAACTTGAGGATGAAATTGCAAAACTAAATGAAGGTTACCAGGAAAATGAAATAGTCCTAAACGAGCATCAGACTGTAGTTCACCAATCCCTGCAACAGCGTGATGAAATAGCACGGAAGTATGAGGAAATGATGGGGAATCGTGAAGCTGTCTCGAATCTTCATCAACAATTTGAAAAAGAAGTTTTTGACCTTGAGAAAAATATCGCTGTTCTGACCAATAACATCGATATCCTTCAGAATGAAAATAAAATTGTAGAGGATGAAACTCAAAAACTAACTCATGAACATAGCCAGCTTCAAAAACATCTGAAGGAAGAAGATTCATTAAAAGAAATTGCATCTAACCAGCTGGCTTTGCTTGAAGAACAGGAATTGAGCCGGATGCGTACGATTCGCGAGCTTGAAATCGAACTCACTTCGCAGCTTGATCATCTGCGTCAGACACAACGCACTCTCGATGCCAGGACACATGAGGCAGAGTTGCTGAAGGATATGATCTCGAATCTTGAAGGTTTTCCTGAGTCCATTAAATTTCTCAATAAAACACAGGACTGGAATGTCACGGCTCCACTCCTTTCCGATGTGATCTATTGTGATCAGCAGTATAGGGTCATTGTGGAGCAGATACTTGAGCCTTATCTGAATTATTATGTTGTAAAAACATGGGACGAAGCTGCCAGAGCTGTCAAATTGCTCTCTTTTGCACAGAAGGGGCGAGCAAATTTCTTTATCCTTTCAGAATACACAGAAAATCCATCTGCTATTGAATTTCCGGGACTGAACCCATTGCTTGATCATCTTGAAATAGAGCATGGCTATGACGGTCTGGTTCACCAATTGTTGTATAAAGTTTATGTGACAGATGGCTCACCACTTGATATTGAATGGAATGATTATAATATTAAGGGCATGACTGTAATAGACAAGCAGGCGCAAATGATCAGACGATCACATCAGCTTGCAGGAGGAAGCATAGGTCTCTTCGAGGGGAAAAAACTAGGCCGTAAAAAACATCTCGATCATCTTGAAGAAGAAATTGTTTCCTTACGTAATGAATGGCATCAATTACAATCTAAAGTTCACCATACACAGATTCAGCTTGCTTCCTTACAGGCTGTAGATATCAGCGGTCAATTGCAGTCCACAAGATCACAAGTGGTTGCACTTTTACAATCGTGGGCTGAAACAAATAGCAGGCTTAGTCATGTGGCAGAACGAATAGAAGAAAATGAACGTCGAAGCAATAAAAACAATGAAGCTCTACAGGAAATATTCATAAGAATAGATTCGTTCCACGCTGAGCTTGCACAGAAAAAACACAAGTTCCAGGATTATGCACAATCCATGGAACAGTCAGAGGAGCATTATTACGAAATTCAACGCCAGCTCAACCTGGCAGAAACCGCGAGCAATGAATTAAAACTGCGTGAAATTCACCTGACGAATAAATTAGAAAGCCTTAGTCGGGAATTAAAATATCATATTGATCAGCAAAATCAGCTTCAGCAAAATACAGCTACGCAACAAACACAAATTGAATCTGAAACCGGAGAGCTTGAGAATCTGTCCCTTTTTTCCTCATCGATGTCTACAGATCTCCAGGATAAATACATCAAGAAAAAGGAAAGAGAAACCAGGCTGACTGAGGTTGAACAAAATTATTATGAACAGCGTAACCACATCAGTGCGGCGGAGGAAAATATTAAAGTAGTTGAAAAGCAGAAAAACGCGCTGCAGTACCTGATCAACGAAATGAAAGATCATCATAACCAGTTGAAATTCCGACTGATTGCGATCTCTGAAAGAATGGAAGTTGAATTTGGTGTGCGCCTGGAAGATATTACTGCTGAACATATGACAGAAGAACTTCCTCTTGATGAGCTTGAGGCTAAAGTTCAACGGTTACGGACTCGTCTCGAAAATTATGGCGAAATCAATCCGATGGCCATTGAAGCTTTCGAAGAGATCAAGATCAGGTATGATAATATCAACGTACAGCGCCTGGATGTGATCAATGCAAAAGAATCACTTCTATCCACCATTACTGAAATTGAACTGACAGCTACATCTCAGTTCATGGAAGCTTTTGATAAAGTACGTGAGAATTTCATTGAAGTATTTCGTAGCCTTTTCACCGATGACGACACTTGTGATTTAGTACTACTGGACCCTACCGATCCATTGGAATCTGCAATTGATATCATCGCGAAACCAAAAGGTAAAAGGCCTAAATCACTGTCCCAACTTTCCGGCGGTGAAAAAACGTTGACGGCTATTGCGTTGCTTTTCGCTTTGTATCTTATGAAACCTGCTCCGTTTTGCGTATTTGATGAAGTTGACGCTCCGTTAGATGATGCTAACATTCAGAAATTCAACAAGATCATTAAGCGGTTCTCTGCTCAATCGCAGTTTATCATCGTGACACACAACAAGACCACGATGGCCGCGGTAGATACAATCTACGGTGTATTTATGGAAGAGCAAGGCATTTCAGGTCTGAGCCAGGTGGATTTCCGGGCTTTTGATGATGCCGATATGCTTGCACTTCAAAATTGATCCCAATTCTAATTTTCTGATTATTTACTAATCCTTAACTTTTCCGAAGGGGTATAATTTTTATTTTATCCGTTGGTTTTGTTAAATTCACGGTGCATAAAAATATCTAATATGTCCTGGAGAAGATTTAATGGTGAAAGGATAGAAGAAAATATCCTTGATGCAGTTCGCACTACTGTGGAACGTGAAGTGGCTGAGGGTTATCGTCTAAAGGTTTGTATCGGTACAGATTCCCTGGTCAGAAGTACAGTGACGGAATATGCTACTGTCATTGTATTCCTGCGTGAAAAGAAAGGTGGCTTCATGTTCATCCACAATGAAAAATCAGAAAAGCAGGTAAGTCTCCGTGAAAGGATGATCACTGAAGTGTGGAAATCTGTTGAAGTCGCATACAAACTTTGTGACCTGTTGGACGAATTTAATATTGAACTAGAAGTACATGCTGACATCAATACGGATCCTCATTTCAAATCAAATGAAGCACTGAAGGAAGCGATGGGTTATATCCTCGGCATGGGTTTTGTTTTCAAAGCGAAACCTGATGCATTTGCAAGTTCTTACTGCGCGGATAAAGTAGTTTGATTCTTTTCACTCTTCACTTGGTTGCTGAGCTGAAGCACAAGGATGAGTTTAGCAGGCGCTGCACTGAGCTTGTTGAATTTGTCGAAATATCACTCTTCACTCTTCACCCCTGACTTATCCTTTATGGGGGCGTTTTTCTACGCTGATGATAACTTTCATCGAATCTCGTTTCATTTTTTCCTGTTCCATTCGCCTGGTGATTTTGCCGGTCTCTTCTTCGAGGTTTAAGGGTTGATTATTCAGTTGCCGGTGAAACATGAGGACAAGAATATTAGCCATATCATCCGGAACCGAAATACCTCTTTGTTTCAAATAGTCAGATATCCTTGATCCATCATCCAGGCCCCAGTTGAGCTGAATCCATTTTTTTAGACCAAAATGACTTTTATAAATCACCGAATCTGGTGCATTTTTAAATTTCTCCAAGTCTGCAGCATTTGAAAGACGAGTTATTTCTGCAAAAGCATCATAAAGATCCGTAGGTATATAAACACCATTAATTGATTCCAATTTTATCCTCCTGGCATATTCGGCTTCATACGAATCTGCTGTCTGGGCCATGGTTGCCCCAATCACACCAAAAAAGGCAATGCAGAAAATAAGTTTTTTAAGATTCATCATCGCGAAAGTATAAACCAACACCGGCTTCAATATATTGCATGATCAAATAGTTCCTGACCCTGATGCTTTCTTCTAAACAAGACTCTAATCATCGTTATATCTGGATTGTGGTCCTCGGGCAAGCAGTTATATACCTGGCCTTATGGCTTTGGAACGAATATGTTGCTTCTTATCTAACCCTGATATTTCCAGCGCTTATCTTTGTCATCCTCATTCTCAGCCTTATTGCTGACTGGATCGAACCGGCAAGGATTCCCGGATGGTATTATATGGTGATGCTACTGTCAATTGCGATTCCCCTGATTATTGGTGCACTTTTTTATTTCATCAATGGAGGAAACATATCATGGCTACGGCAAATATAACCGCACACTCTTAGCGGGCTAATACAAGTTCCCGAATCGTTCAAAGAATACCGATCGTAACTCCGTCTCCACCCTGGTTTTTTTCAGCGAACTGAATGGATTTAAATGGATACACTTTCATCGTCCTTGCTACTAACTGGCGTAAAGCACCTGTACCCTTTCCGTGCACAATCCTGATCTGATATTGACTGCTCATGAATGCCGCATCAATGAACCGTTCAAGATAATGTGTGGCTTCTTCAGGCAACATGCCTCTGATATCCAATTCATTTTCAAAACGGGTATAATCCACTACATCTGTCTGAAGGCTGCGCTGCGTTTTTATTTCGATCGGGGCTTTCGCAGGCACCAATTCTGAAAATGGAATCGTCATCTGAAGCTGTCCTATCAGCACTATAGCATTACTTTTTTCAATTCGCTCTATTGTGCCTACCTGTTGGGTTGAGTTCAACCTGACATGGTCCCCTATATGAAAATCTTTTTTGATACCCGATACATCAATCAAATCGCTGGCTAAAGTTTTAATTTCTGTATTGAATCCTTTTTGTTTTTCTTTTATTTTCTCGATATGCTCTTTTACTTTTTCTGCATCTTTTTCTTTTCGCAAATCCTTGATCAGCTTATTCATTTCCTGGCTGTACTGGGATACCTCCTGCAGGGATGCTTTCTTTTGATCGATCTTGAATCGTTTGCGTTTAATTTCTAGATCCAGTCTTAGTTGTTCATAATTAGCTATCAACCGGTCAAGCTCTCTTTGCCTGTCTTTTATCTGGCGGATCTCATTTTCCAGTTTTTGATTTTTATCATCAAGATCTTGTATCAGTTCTTCTAACTCTACTGTCTGGGTTCCCACGCTTTTCCTTGCATATTCAATTACATCAGTGGGCAGTCCAGTACGTTCTGCTATTTCAAATGCGAAGGAGCTGCCTGGTTTACCAATTTTAAGTTGGTATGTAGGGCTGATTCGTTCCTTATCAAACATCATGGCACCATTGACAACTCCCTTAGTCCGGTGTGCATACATTTTGATATTTGGATAATGCGTAGTCAGCACGCCAAAGGAATTGCGTTTCACTAAAGTGTCCAGAATAGCCTCGGCAATTGCGCCACCTATTTTGGGATCTGTACCAGAACCAAATTCATCGACAAGTATCAGTGTCGCTTCATCAGCCGTAACTAATGTTGCTTTCATATTTTTCAAACGAGAGCTATATGTAGATAAATCTTCTTCAATAGATTGCTGGTCTCCAATGTCGACAGAAATGCGCTTCATAACACTAATGATAGTCCCGCCGTCAGCCGGGATCAACATGCCGCATTGGGCCATAACCTGGATCAAACCGGCAGCCTTCATCAGAATAGATTTCCCGCCGGCATTTGGTCCACTCAAAATCAATAACCTGTTTGGCGGGTTCAGTACCAGGTCGAATGCAATCACTTCTTTTCCGCGTTGTTTATTTTTAATATAGAGTAACGGATGTCTTGCCTGTATAAAATGTAGCGTGGCGGGTTCCTGGATTTTAGGTCGCTGGCCTTTATATGCATTTCCTATTGTGCTCATGCATTGCACGACATCCCAATGATGTATCAACCTGCAAACAGCTTCAATATCTTCTTTGTACGGACGAAGTATAGCACAGAGTTCTCTCAATAACCGGAGTACCTCTTTTTTAAAATCACCTTCGAGTTCGATGATATTATTGTTGATCTCAACGATGACATCCGGTTCAATAAACGCGGTACGACCAGTAGTAGACTCATCATGGATGATGCCTTTGATCTTTCTCTTGAATTCCGCCTGAACGCAAAGAACTCTTCTTCCTGAACGAATAGACTCAACTGTGTCACTCAACCAACCCTCTGCTTTATACCGGGCAATTAATCTTTGAAATTCCCTATTGAGTTTTGAAGCTTCAGTCTCTATCGCTCTTGATATTGAAAGTAATTCAGGAGATGCATCCGGTTTTACTTCACCTTTTTCATCAAGAATTATCCTGATATGTTTTATCAAAGATGTTGGGTTGATCGCCTGTGATGTCCATTGACTGACCGTTGGATAATCCCTCCTGTAATCAGGTTTTTCGAAAAACTGATGCACCAGACGGATTTGTTCCATTTGTTTTCCGATTTCATGGGTATCTTCCTGGGGAAGCACAAAACCATCTATTGAAAGATGTTCAATGGAAGTGGATACATCTTCATACGGGCTAAGCTGAAGACGGGACGAAAGGGTCGCAATATCTGAATATTCGAAAACCTCATCCAGTCGTTCCCGAATGGCATCAATATCAGTCATGGGATGTAATGCAAGACAGGAATTGCGACCATGAATGCCTCGTGAGTAACTTGCAAGTATCTCCCTTATCTTATGAAATTCAAGCTGTTCTTCTGCTG
>JBDUDG010000169.1:0-7019 GCA_040003045.1 Saprospiraceae bacterium
TCATGAAAGCGCTCGACCGCTTGCTGAAAGACATCGACAACAGACCTGACAATGGTCGCATCACATCGCTCGAAGGCACACAACCACAAGTGAAGCTTGGCATTCATATTGATGCATCATTGGCACTTCAGTTTCTCACACAGATGAGGGATCAGATCAAAGATGATGCTCTTAAAACCAAACTGGATAAAGCCGCAGAAACATGTATCACGCTGATCCAAAACAGCCAGAGCGCAAATGGCGGATGGGCCGGTGGTGGATGGGCTCCTGTACTTCAATCAGCCATGGCCAACAATGCACTTGAGAGTGCAAAGACATCCTATCACGTAGACCAACGCGTGCTCGATCAATCAAGAAATTACCAGGCAAATAACATCAGCACAGACGGTGTAAAATCAGAAGATGCAGCCGGTGTTCCATTGTATGCTGCTGTAAGCGCACAACGTGCTACATCATCAGATGCAAAAGAAGTTGAGGGCATGCTTGAACCAGGAATGGCGCTAGGCTACTCATCCGGAAAAGTGAAAAAAGAAGCCATCAGCAAAGCCCTCGAATCAAAAGGAATGGACAAAGAAAAGGCAGTTCAAATGGCCAATTCCTATGCAGTCAATCAAACCTCCACCCAGGCCCTGCAAAGCGATGATATCTGGAATGGTTTCGGCAATAACGGCGGCGAAGAATATTTGTCCTACATGATGACCAGCGAAGCCATGGCACAACAAGGCAAGGAAGCATGGACCAAATGGAAACAATCCATCGAGCCCAAATTCAAACAATCCCAAAATCCAAACGGAAGCTGGAGTGGACAACATTGCATCACGAGCCCCGTGTTCTGCACAGCAGCAGTGATTCAGGCATGGAACGCAGGCAATGTCGGCAATGTCGGTAATCAGTAATCAGTAATCAGTAATCAGTAATCGGTAAATAATCAGTAATCGGTAATTAAGTAAAACTAAATATGCTTTGGAATAAAAACTCAAAGTATATTTAGTTTTATTCTGAATTACATGATATCATCGTCTATGTAACGATAATAGTGCCCAATAGTTAATCTTAATAAATCATAATTTTTCATAACCGATCCGCGTCCTAAAAATGAAAGGTCGTAAGAGCGTAGGAGCGGAAGAAAACAGTGGGTATGCTATGTATTCAGAATATTAATCATAATAAATCCTAATTTTTCATAACATATGCTTCGCCTTGCTATACTCAGTCAGGTGCTACAGCAACCGTCCCCGTCCTCTTTTTTATTTTCGTAAATTACTTATTGTGAAAAATTATATCCATTCCATTACATTGATCCTCCTTTGCTGTTCATTCAGTTGTCATAAAAAAGAGTTGACTCTTGATGAAGCAATGCAAAAATCTGTACAATGGATATGGATGCAACAATCTGCAGATGGCGGATGGCATAGTAAGACTCACAAAGTGCTTGAAGATGGAAAAGTACTGACACCATACATACTATTCCAATTAGCGCAACTTGACAATGGCACATTTGCAGACCATAAAGAACAATCTGAAAAAGCCATCACCTTCATCATTACTTCCGTCAAATCTTCCCTCAATGCAGACAGCACAACATTAATAGAATATCCGAACTATAGTGCAGCTTATGATTTAAGGGTATTGCACAAGCTCAATCGGGACACTTCGCTACAACACATTATTGCCAATTATCTTCTGGACCAGCAATTCATCGAACACCGAGGATTTACAAAAGATAGTCTTGCCTATGGCGGATGGGGATATGGTGAGCCTGATTTAAAAAAAGGAGAGCATGGACACGAAGATATGTCCCATACTAGGAGAGTGATCCAGGCCTTGACTGAATCGGGTTATCTGCCTGACAGTTTAAAGCAAGGAATTACATTGTTTTTAAAAGGAACACAAAGAGTACAGAATGATCCCAGGCGATATGAAGGATGCACATCAAGAGCTGCATTGCCCTATGATGGTGGCTTTGTTTCATCTGTTGTTACGCTTCCTACGAATAAATCTCAGGCTATCAATATCGAACATGCAGGATATCACTATCCAAGCTATGCCACAGCTACATGTGATGGATTGATAGCTATGCATGCTTTGAAGATGGATTCTACACATGCTTACAAAGATGCCGTTTCCTGGTTGAAGAATAATCACAATTATTCCTTCATTGATGGATTGTCAACGAATGATCCGGAGCAATGGACCTATGTGATGCATTACTATCATCTTTCCGTTCGGTCAGAAGCGATGACTTTAATCGATCTGTCAGGATCATGGCGTGATAGTATTTCAACTATGCTGATCAAGGAACAATTACCAGAGGGCGATTACATTAATCCATTGGGAGGCGTGAATAAAGAAGATGATCCGCTTGTCTCTACAGCTTTTTGTATTCAGGCAGCATGGAATATCTTAAAGCCCTGACTTTAGTTATTAGCAAATAAAAAGCTGAAATTTCGGATCTCACCTTCTGATTTCCTCCCTTCATTCTTATTTGCTATTCATTGAGGTTATTTTCAACAGTGAACATGCAATTGAGCCACCTGCCCTGATTTTCAGCTATCTTTCGTGATCACATCCTCCTATACTACTGATCTATAGTGAATAGTTTCCCAATAACTCATATGACCGTCTTGCAAAGATGGGTGATCAGGTTATTCTTGCTTTTCTGTCTCCCTTTTTCTTTAGCCGGACAAACCTATTATGTCACAGGTTATTTTGATCTATGGCAATTGACTATTTCTGGAGGATCCTGCACGTACAACACCATCGGGAGTTATAATCTGCCGGGTAATCCGGCGATGACAGACATTGCAATTTGTTCCAATGGAACGCTCTATGGTTCCACCAGCAATGAGATTTGGGAAATCAACCTCGCAACAGCAGCAGCGACACTTGTCTTGAGTGGAAGTAACCTCAACATCACAGGCCTGGTCTGCGCAGGCAACGACATCTTGTACGCCAGTTGTTTTCAGGGCGCCATTTATGAAATCAATGTTACACTCGGGATTTTTACACTTTTAGGATCCACCGGTCTTTATAATGCTTCCGATCTGGTCTTTTCAAATGGTTCGCTTTATATGACCGGTACACAAACTATGAATCAGAACCCAGACCTTCTTGTTGAAGTCAACCTTATGGATCCGGCCAACAGCAGTGTAGTCATGAGCTCCAATGAAACCGGTTTTTTTAATGGTCTTTGCCTGGGTGATTTTTGTAACGCATTGCTTACCGGAGGCACATCCGTGGTTTCTATTCCCTTAATTTTGGCTGGTTCAACACTTGCTATAGTTGCAATAACTTTTGATCCCGATCATCCTTAAGATAAAATACCAATAATATGGGCGATTCAAGTAGAAAATGGCTTGTGCAAATTGAAAGTTGGCGAGGATGGAAGGTTTCAGCCTCATTTATTAAAGAACTGAATAAACAGCTTCAAGAAAAATTTGAAACAGCTACTGGTATAGAATTTGAAGGTAATAAGTTTCATTTTATGTTAGAGAATGATGATAGTGATTTGCAATATTTTGAAAATGAAAGACCACCATATGGACAATTTATTGGGACTTTAATGTACTCGAAAGGTCAGATTGATACAACAATTGTCTGGAATGACAAAGATGAAAAGTCTATCATTAGAATTGAAGATGAAATAGCTGGTCGAAATGTTCAATTTGATTGGTCAAAATTACCTGCAGAAGATCCAAATAAAACAGAAAAAAGAAAATCTACCAAGACCGATTTACGTTCTGCTTATTCATTTAATGTTTCCTTTCCGGTCACTTGCTATTTTCACCAAATAGGCACTGATATTTCTTTTATTATTACAATTAAAAATAAAATTGATGTTTCTAAAATCGAAGAAATTTTACTAATAGCTCAAAATGAATGGAACCAACACGCATTAACGCAGCAGCCCGGAGACGAGCCTAGGAAAGGTGTAATTCACTCTGTAAGATTCAATCAAATGGATGAAAATGGCAGAGCAGTTTTTGATATTGATATTGGATCGGCGACAGAATCAGCGTATAAGGTACTAATTGAATCACTTGGGAATGAAGATCTTGGAATTTTGGAAATTGAAATTGAGAATGGATGAAAAAAAACAAACGGAGAAAGATGGTGTTGCCCGAAGGAAAACACGGAATTCCATATAAATATCCGGAGCCACCGGAAAACCTTATGGTTGAATCAACCAACTCATTCTGCAAATCCAAAAGATGAAATACGAATTTGGGACAAACAGATGGCTCACCATTAGAACAGTAAATCAGTTAGGCTGATTGGTGAAGAAAGGTGAGAAAGCCAGCCCTGCTGTTTATTTCAAGATGCTGGAGGTCACCGACACAGCAACAGGAAAACCAAAGCAGGTTCCCATGCTCAGAATGTATTGGTTGTTTAATCTGGATCAAACCACCCTCAGTCCATTGAATACACTTGAGCATGAAATCATTCAAGCCCACACGGCACTGCAAATACGAGACAACTTCCACGATAGACCGGATGTGATTCAACATCCCCAACTACATTACAATCCAGTAGATGACAAGATTGGATTACCTCACAAAAATGACTTTACCTCTGAAGCATTGGAGACTCCGGTCCCTATCTTATCGAGTCACTCTCTTTCATGAAGGGATACATTGCACGGGTAATGAAAAACGCATCGGCAGAAAGGAGGTGATAAACATGACGATGAAGTTTTGAGATTGTGACTACTCTAAAGAGGAACTGGTTGCAGAATTAGGAGCTGCGTATCTCGCGGCTCATGCCGGAGTCCAAACTGAGACAATTGAGAATTCTGCGGCTTATATCCAAGGTTGGTTGAAAAGAATCAAGGATGATCCGGATCTTTTGATGAAATCTAGTGCGGATGGGTGGAAGGCGTGTGATTATGTATTACATCACCAAATTGCTGATTCGTTTTTTCTTCCTTGAGAAACAGTAACAAGTAACTAAAAACAAATTCCATATAAAAACTTCATTTATTACCTGCGCCTTTGGATTCATGAGTGTTACGCTTTATTTTCTAAGGTGTTTTGCGGTTCTGCTCACAACGGGTAACAGAACAGCCAAAGAACAATGCTCTATCCCATCGGTTACTCGATGGGATTTTTAGGTAGCTATTCGAGTTGTGAATGGGCTCTAATACAGATCTTCAATGCATCCATTTCCTTAAGTCCCGATGAGTTAAATTACATGAACAGAAATATCTTATTTCGAATGCAAACTTTCGAATACAGATCAATGCATAAGCAACAAAGGCAGCACATTTTAAATGTGCTGCCTTGCATTCTTTTGTTTTTACAGTTCGTTTAATCCATATGGATATACTTTGTTATGGATTTAACTCCTGTAACCTTATCCTGGACAGAAATTATATAGGTTCCTGGATTTAAATCTTCGGTGTTAAGCGAAGCATTTTGTCCAATGAAAAGTACTTTCTCCATCCTGGAAATTGATCCTTGCAAACTATACAGTATTACTTCCGCCGTCCCCGATGTGACGTTTCCAGCCTTTATATTTACAAGATTACCATTGTTAGGGTTAGGAAAAACCTCTAATTGATTTTGAATCAAACTAACTGGTTTATCCACTTGTTGAAATGGGTTTATTGTATAACAAGGAACCAAATTATTTAGACAAATTGAGGACAAACAGACCTGCCCACAATTAGTTTCTAATTTAACCTGATAACATGGATACCTAGAATCATAGTATTTTAAAATATACTCAAAACAGTAATCCTGATTGATCCCACTGCTATCCCAAGCTATTGTGTCTGTGTATAGAACTAATGGATTTAAAAGATCAGGCTTAATGATTGATAGGTAGTATTCATTGATGCCACAATCATCATAACATGTCGGAAACTGTAACGTCATGCAGCTCTTCACGGGAACATTTTGTCCATATGAATTATTACATATAATGCAGTTTAGACAATGTGTAAAATTACACATCATACCATTCATAGGTGCCCGATATTGAATAGTTACTTTTGCTGGACACATTGCTTCAGTCGAATCATCACAGATCATAAATTGACCAATTAATCCGGGATTAGACATATAAGCTGCCAAATCAGTAACGTACAAGTGACCCGAGAAATTTACGTGATTCCAAGGAAACTGATTATACGATACATTATCATATACAAAATAACCTCCCTCGAACACTGGCAATGAATCGCAAAAAACATATCCCTCTGGTATCGTATACTTTCCTTCCACATAATACACATATTCATCACAATCACTGTCACCAAATACTGGCATAATCTCAGGTGTACTTGCAATTACAATTAGGCTATCTGGGCAACAGGACATGATAGGTAGACAGATATCATTATCTACATCCTCGAATGTATTAGGTATTAGACTAGTGGTCCTTATTTTAACAGTATCTCCAAATGAGTTTATCAACGAAGCCACTACAAAAATATCATAGCATTCATTATCCAGGCCATTAAAAAATGATGAATTGATATCAAAACAGAAGTTACCGCTCATTGAATCAAAATCAAAATCACCACCGGAGAGTAATACATTTCCAAATTGAGTTACCTCCAGTTGAAGGGAAACAAAATCATACGAATCACCAAATAATAAATTACCACAAATATCAGGCACACCACAGCCCCCACCATCAATACTGTCAATTGCTATATGAGGCATTGATGAACAATTATCACAAATGTCAGCGATGTAAGCATATCCAAAATGGGCACCGGCACCACAATCTGCCGCTATAAATTCAACAGTAACTTTTTCTCCAATATATTCCTTGAGTTCAAAACTGTCACATGTCCATTGCTTATATACTAGTGTGTCATCATTAATATATGATACCTCAACCTCATTATTGTCGACATTTGAAATAATGCATAGCTCATCAATAATATCGCATGTTGAATCTCTTATAATTACTTTAAAGAATGGATTTAGGGTATCACCATGATTGGGATCCTCCATTGGAATTTCCGCACAAACTGACCCCCCATTTCCGCTCGATATTGACCCCCCTAT
>JBDUDG010000170.1:0-6966 GCA_040003045.1 Saprospiraceae bacterium
CTCGTGCCACCACTACTCGTGCCACCACTACTCGTGCCACCACTACTCGTGCCACGAGGTCATAACCGCCTGATAATACACGTTGTTATAAGTGGAGCGTTGGCCACTTTTTTTGGCCAAAATATGGTCATTTTTCTACCTCTTTTTGATCAGTTTTTAGAGCCATTTTCCACCCAAAAATGACCTAAATAGAGCGATAGTAATCTTATGAATTCAGGCAGTTTTCCTCCCTTTTTCTGATTGTGGAATGATTTCTGTCTTATAGTATCAACGTTATAGTCTTATGAAGGCACTTGTGATTTCCGGAGGCGGTGCCAAGGGCGCCTGGGCAGGTGGCCTTGTCGAATTTTTGTCGAAGGAAAAAGGCATGGACTGGGATATCCTGGTCGGCTCCTCTACTGGAAGCCTGCTTATTCCATGCATCGCCATCAAAGCCTGGGATGACATCAAACGATCCTACACCACCTGCAGCCAATACGATATCTTCAGCAATTGCCCTTTTATCATTCATAAAAAAGATGGCGTTTCCAAAGCATCCTTCAACCACAAAAGGATCCTGCTGCAATTTGTCCAGGGACGAAAAACATTTGGTGAAAGCAAAAACCTGATGCAGCTCATTCGCAAAACTTTCACGCAGGAACATTGGAAGACATTACAGGATTCCGGCAAACAGGTGATTGTCACGGTTTCCAATCTGACACACAATTTGATCGAATACAAGTATGCACGCGATTGCACCTTCGATGATTTTCTCGATTGGGTGTGGATCTCATGCAACCTTGTGCCATTTATGAGCCTCGCGATAAAAGATGGCTGCGAATATGCCGATGGTGGTTTTGGAAATCCGATCCCATTGCAGGAAGCTATAAATCTTGGCGCCACGGAAATAGATGTTGTGGTGCTTCAGCCCCGTCATCCGTCAGTCCTCACACCTCCTTCTTCAAATGCATTTATGTTACTGCTGAATACATTTAATTTTATGCAACTTCAGCTGGCAAAAGATGATATCAATGTGGGATTGGGTGAATCAAGATATGGAAATATTAAGACGAGGATTATCCATACGCCAAACGAATTGACGGACAATAGCTTCATATTTGATCCGGAAATGATGACGGCATGGTGGCAGATGGGTTATGATCATGCGCGCAAAATTTATGATGAAGGATTCTGGCATTGAAGAAGCTTATTAGGAATACTGAAATTTCCCTTTATCAATCTCCACGAGAAATCTACTTGGATAAGACAAAAATCCATTGTACGTTGAAACATAGGATGGCATCGTAATGATTAGTTCTCCTTTAGCACGGCTACAGGCTACGTAAAAGAGTCGACGCTCTTCTTCCAGCTCCTCAATATTTTTCAATGCACGAACAGAAGGTATTAAACCATCCAGCGCGTGTGGTATAAACACCGCATACCATTCAAGTCCTTTTGCAGAATGTATAGTGGAAATAGTTAACGGCTTATCTTCTGTTTCATCAATAAGTGGAGTGGTTTTATTTCCAAAATTTTTTGAAGGGGGATCAAGAGCAAAATCAGTGAGGAATTTTTCAAGGGATTCATATTCGCCTGCCAGGTCGATCAGCACATCAATATCCAGAAGTCGCACCAGGTAATCCTGTTCTGTTGCCTGCAATATTGGTGAATAATATTTTTTAATGATCTCAAGTTTTTGAGGTACACTGGTCTGGGGACGATTAGCTTCATTGAACATATAAATTAGCGACCTCAACTCACCAGCGAATTTACTTTTTTCGAATGAATCGATGTTTAATCCTTTCTCATTATTTATTTTTTCAATTATTTTCCTGGCAGTCACCATTCCAACCCCTGAGATATATTTGAGGATTCTGTGCCATGCAACCGCATCATATGGATTTTGTAAAAGTCTGAGATAGGATATTATATCCTTCACGTGTTTTCTTTCATTGAATGCCAAACCACCGACGGCAATGTAGGGTATACCCCTGCGGTTCAATTCAACTTCAATGTACTGTGCATGCCAGAAGGCCCGGACTAAGATAGCTACCTGGTTCAACGAAATGCCTTTTTCACGAAATTCCAATATTTTCGAAACGATAAATTCAGCCTCAATCTGCTGATCGTAGAATTTCTTTACAAAAGGCAAACCCTCCTTAATAATTTTAGAATACAATTGTTTTTTATATCCTATCCTTGCATTGCGGATGATCTCATTTGTGAAGTCGAGTATCTTTTGATTGCTTCTGTAATTCTCTTCAATCTTGATCACTTTGCAATCCGGATATTTTTGCGGGAATCGTAATATGTTTTCATAATTAGCGCCTCTGAAAGAATAAATACTTTGAGCGTCATCGCCGACGATCAGTATGTTCCTATCCGCGTCAGACAACATCTCGACAATTTCTTTTTGCACGACATTGGTGTCCTGGTATTCATCTACCATGATGTATTTAAATTGATCCTGGAGCCTCTTCCTGAACACCGGATGGTCACGCAGTGAATTTCGCAACACATCCATCAGGTCATCATAA
Source organism: Saprospiraceae bacterium (assembly GCA_040003045.1). Classification (GTDB taxonomy): domain Bacteria; phylum Bacteroidota; class Bacteroidia; order Chitinophagales; family Saprospiraceae; genus Opimibacter. Next base: position 2,517 of record JBDUDG010000170.1, read on the forward strand.
TCAAACAGGCGGCATATTTTTTTGTATTTCTCATACCCTTCATTGAGCAATTCTATCTGTTCGATATATTCAGTCAACCCGGTAAATTCATTTTCAATGACTTCGCGAATGGAAAGGTTGCGGTTGCGTGCAGAAGAAATGATGGCCTGGATGCGATGTTTTTTTGGAAATGCCTTTTCTTTTGAGATCAGTTTTAATTCAGATTTAATCAAATCAATGGTATCTGCTGAATCTTCTGTGTCGATGATGGAAAAATTGGAAGGGATATTGATCAGGTTAGCATATCTACGCAGGACATAATTGGAGAAGGAATGAAAAGTGCCGCCAAAAATCTTTTGTGCAGTATTGTCTTTCAGTAGTTCCTGCACACGTCCCAGCATTTCAGTTGCTGCTTTCCTGGTAAAAGTGAGGAGTAATATTTCATCAGGTGCCACTCCATTTTCAAGCATAAAGGCTACACGATGTATGATCACTCTTGTCTTTCCGCTTCCTGCTCCCGCAATCACAAGTACAGGACCGTTTATTGTTGTGACAGCTTCTAATTGAGCACGATTGAGCTCTGTCTGGTAATTAATTTTATATGGTTTTGAAAACAGTATTTCCGTAGTATGTGCTGATCTGCTTTCAATATTCGTGATGATCGATTTGAGCTCTTCTATTTTGGAATATAAATCAGGCGTAATTTCCGGATCGACAAACTCGTTGATAGAAAGACTCGTGAGATCTGCATTCGATCTTTCATGCGTTACCTGGAAATTATCCTTTGCCTTGTTAGCAAGATTCTCAATGATCTCAAGGAATGATCGTGGAGAATCTTCTTTTACCTGTGATTCATTTGGCTGAGCATCAGGATTGAACGGCGCCAAACCTGTGAGTAACTTCTTCTCTCTTCTTTTTTTTAGCTTATCAAAAAGTGACATTTTCAGGAATCTTGGCTGGTGGAGTTAGAATGTAATATCAGGATAATTACATAGGTCGAAACGATCTTTTTTGAGTCTTGGTTCAATCATCTGCATTGAGAAGAAGTCAGAATTTAGAATCCTTTTTAGGGGTACTCGCAGATATTCCTCTTTAATTATTTCATTCTGTATTATCAAATAGCAGGTGTGATTCCTTCAGGAAGATATCCAAGTGTCTCTAGCTCTTTTGAGCCAGCAATTTTTCTGCAGTACCCATCTTTCAATAAAACAAAACGATCACTGACTTTCAGGATATTTCTATAATCATGGTCCGTGATGATAAATCCCTTACTTGTTTTGAGTTTTTGGATTAATTCTGATATAAGTTCTTTGTGCTGAGGATCCAGCCCTGAAAACGGTTCATCGAAAAGGACAAACTTCACATCCAAATGAACCAATAGTAATATTTCAAAATAACGCAATTGGCCGTATGACAAATCTCTTGTCTGAATTTTTAGCAGAGGTTTTAAATTATTATTTTTCAACAAATCTTCTCTCGCCGCCTGATTGACACTGTAGAGTCTGATTATTTTCTCTACAGTCATTTTTGCTGGGGATATATGATGTTGAGGCAAATATGCAATGAGATTACCTTGTTTGTATGGCTGGCCAAAATACTTTCCATCGATTGTGACGTGATGATTAATAGGATGAAGTGATCCGAAAATAATTTTCAAGAGCGTCGTTTTTCCGGAACCATTTCGACCAAACAAACCCACGACCTCACCTGTCTCACCAGTAAGGTAAACATCGGTTAGGATTTGTCTTAACCCATATTCCATTTTAACACCTGTAACTTCAAGCTTATGGCGCATTAAAATATAGTATTAGTAGAATCCACACAATAAAATTTAAGATCAGAACTGTTCCTAAGAGCCGTTTTATGGATATTCCCTTATTGAAATAGAAGTACAGGTTGTCCATATAGAAAAAATAATAGATCAAAAGGCTTAAGATAAATGAAATTGAGAATTGGAAATAGAGAAAATACTTTATGAAGGAATACATAAAGGGATTTTCAGTTAATGATAATAATAGGCTAATAGCAAATGAAAAGGGTACAGCAATAAAAGCAAGCTGAAAATAAAAATGAGATAATAATCGTGTTCTAGCATTCATTAAATCGTAATTCGTAAATTCTTACGCCGAATTTCTCGCAGCATTAATTATCCCCGGCATAGTTCTCGTGATTAATTTCCTGTAGAGATCAGCCTTTTCCTGATTACCCTCACGTTCCTTTAATCCATTCAGTTGCAGCAAAGCATATTGCTGAATTGTTAAAAGAGGCAATACGATCTCCTCCCTAAGATTAATAGATTCAAGATTGGACGGACTATCTGACATCAGCTCATCTACTCCTGTAGTTTCAAGAAGCAGCTTTTGCGCGCGTACATATTCAGTATGGATCATATTCCAAATCTCACCAAACCTCGAATCCTTTGAAAGAAAAGACGTCAACGGAAAATAACTCTTTGCCAGAGCCTGCATACTGTTACCAACCAGCGTTTGAAAAAACCCGGACTCCTGATACAATTTATGGACTTCTTCTTCGCGACCTACATTAAACCGATCCTCAAGCGCCGCACCAAATCCATAATACCCCGGAACATTTTGTTTCAACTGACTCCATGAACCAACGAACGGAATAGCCCGCAGTGTATCCAACGACAATTTCCCACCAGCTCGTTTGTCCGGCCGACTGCCAATATTCGACTCTCCATAATAAGGAAGAGTACCATTTTCCTGCAGATAAGCCAGGAATTCAGGATGCGTTTTTAATCCTATGTAAAAATCATACGCTGTGTCCGCCATCTCTTTCATCAACGCACGCTGAGCACTGGTCCAGTCTGGTGTATGCTGTGGATAAAGATCATTTTCAATTCCAGCTGACAGAAATTGTTCAAGATTATAAATAGCCAAATCCTTGCTGCCAAAATTGGAACTGATCGTTTGTCCCTGAATGGTCAGTTGTATTTCTTTATTCTCAATTGTTGAACCAAGCGATGAATAAAATTTATGCGTATTCCCTCCACCTCTTGCAGGAGGACCTCCACGACCATCAAAGAAGATCACTTTTATTCCATTAGCTCTCGATGTCCTTGTCAACTCTTCCTTCCCTGTGTATATGGACCAATTCGCTTTTACATATCCTCCATCTTTCGTTCCATCCGAAAATCCAAGCATTACGGTTTGTGTATTTCCACGCTTGACCAAATGATCCTGATAAGGTTTGAATTGATACAGCTCATTCATGACATCTCCTGCAATAGCGAGATCATCGATGGATTCAAATAAAGGAACAATGTCAAGTGTATCTGGCTCATGACCATAGATCCATTTCGCAAGCACTTGTATCACATAGACATCAAACGCATTCCGCGTGTGACTGATGATATATCGATGACAGGCTTTCTCACCATTCGAAGTTTGAATATCACGGATCGCCTGGATAGATTGAATGATATCTTTTGAAATTGGTTCGGAAGTAACATTCTCGTCGATTGTCCAGTTGCATTCATCGAGATATTGCATCTTCTCTGTGATGCTCGCTCCCTGATATAACTCCAGGGCACCGATTCCTGATTTTTTTTCAATGATCTCGTCTATCAGCTTTTCATGTTTTCCACTGTCCTGTCGGATATCAAGACAGGCAAAATGAAATCCAAATATTTCCACTTTTGTCATGAAGAGCTCAAGATCATCTGCAAAAAGATTCTCGTGTTGCTCAGCCAAAACTGTACGAATTAATTTCAAATCTTCCAGTAAAGTTCTTGAAGAATCATATACATCGCCAGTGTCTTTACTTTCTTTTTCACCCATTAATGTGCGATGCACTTTAGCACCTACTTCAGAAACCAGTTCGTATACATGCTGAAATGTGAGACGGCGTCGTAATTTTTGAACATCCTTTTCATAACAAGACAGAATGGCATTTCGCAGTTGTCTTGCAGTTTCCCTGGTAATATCAGCGGTGACATTTGGATTGCCGTCTCGATCTCCACCCGGCCAAAAACCAAGATCAATAATATCTTTATGCGGAAGAGTTTGTTGAAGTTGTCGTTCAATCTTCGATACTATACCGGGTATGGCATTGTAAAATACTTTACGCAAATACCAGATCAGGCTTCTTGCTTCATCAAGTGGTGTAGGTTTTGAACGATTTACAAAGGGAGTTTTTCCAAGCTGAAGCAACAGATCATTTACTTCAAAAAGGTGATTGTTTTTAATTGATTTTGAAAGCTCTGTCATGATCCCCAATACAGGACCCGGATAGAATTGGGTGGGATGAGCTGTAAGTACAACTCGTAAACGATAGTCTGTTAATTTTTGAATTAATTTCTCAGTGAGGCCAAAAGATTTTGCCTTTGTAATCATATCCACAGCAGTACCCGGTCCATCAAGATCATGGAGCTGATCAAAGGCAGCATCCTCAGCTGCATCAAAAAGCACTACCTGGCGCTCGATATATTTAATGAAATTGAATAATAAGG
>JBDUDG010000013.1:0-23111 GCA_040003045.1 Saprospiraceae bacterium
TTAAGCCGGAGGATATTGGCGTTAAACTGTGTTAATAAGGCTAATGTCATTACTTTTGCACCCCAAAAGAATACGAGATGGGTAGAATATTCGAAGTCAGGAAGTCCACTATGTTTGCCAGGTATGACCGCATGGCCAAGCAGTTTACGCGTATCGGGAAAGAAATCGCCATTGCTGTCAGAGGAGGTGGACCCGAACCCAATACCAATTCATCTCTCCGCCGTGCGATCCAGAATGCCCGGAGCGTGAATATGCCCAAGGATAAAATCGAGGCTGCCATCAAACGCGCGATGGGCAAGGACATGGAAAATTACGAGGAGGTGATGTATGAAGGATATGGCCCGCATGGTATCGCCATCATCGTCGAAGCAGCTTCAGACAATATCGTCCGTACTGTAGCCAATGTCCGCTCGATTTTTAATAAAGGAAATGGCGCGATGAGCACCAGTGGCAGTGTAAGCTTTCAGTTCAATAAAATGGGTGTCTTCAATTTGTCCCCTGAAGGAATTGATATCGAATCCCTTGAACTCGAACTCATCGACGCAGGTCTTGAGGAAATGGGCGAAAGCACAGATGAGGATGGAAAAGAAATTGTGGTAGTTCGCTGTGCATTCGCAGATTTCGGAAATATGCAGAAGGCACTTGAAGAAAAGAAAATTACGGTTCTAAACTCTTCTCTCGAATGGCTGCCCTCTAACACCGTTGAATTGCCGGAAGACCAGGCTGAAGAAGTACTGAAGTTAGTAGCTAAGCTTGAAGCAGATGAAGATGTGCAGACGGTGTTTCACAATCTGGCATAAAAAAATTCGTGCAATAAATGACTGAAGATTATTTCTTTGGTCATGGATTACACGAATCACCACGAATTATTTTTAAAGCAAATTGCGCAGAAAATTATTTAAAAAAGAAGTAACTCAAAATAATTGCCCGCAGAAATCCGCAGTTTTTTTGCCGCTAATTCCGCTAATTAACGCTAATTTATTAACCACTTCACCGCATTGTTAATCTGCTTCATATGTTGAGCGATGCCGAAACATTTTTTGCAGATCTTGGCTGGTCGTTAAGCGAAGTCGAAACGAACAGTAGCTATCACTTTTCACTTACCATTATCACTCTATCACGACCTTCTTCAGTAAAATCTCATTTCCTGTTTGTATTCTCACTGAATAAACACCAGAAGGAACACCATTGATATTGATAGAATTACTTCCTGAAATAACTCTCATCACCACTTTACCTTCCATATCAATCAGTGAAATCTTAGAACCTTGCGGTAGTGATTTTCCATTGCTATAGTTAATCGAAATAAATGTTGATGCAGGATTAGGATAAACAGTAATTCGATCAGAATACATATCCTTTGTGCCTGTGGTTAAGAATTCAATTTGATTTGAATAGGCTTCACATCCAGAAGTGAATGTTGTAATGTGCAACTGATATGTACCGCTAACAGTTGGATGATAGGTTGCTTCATTTGCACCAGGGATTGGAACTCCATTGAACAGCCATTCGAAGAATCCGGTAGCAGCATCCGTCATCAGGTTGCCATTATTTTCTGAAATAAAAACTTCAGGAGGAATCACCGGGTTTACACTGGAGCTCAATACTGTAGTGGAATCACCGCAAGCATCGCGACCCCGCACAGTAACATTTCCAGATTCTGTTCCTGCAATGAAATTGATCGATGAAGTATTGGAATTTCCGACTACAAACCAATCTGATGGAAAGGTCCAGTCAAATAAATCAACACCGCTAAAATCAACTATAAAATTGACAGTATCACCTACACAGGGCTCAAGGTTACCACGAATTTCCGATACTTCGGGAGGTACGCTGCAGGCAGAATATTTCACAATGTTTCCACCAAAGCCTACTGCCCAGACCGTTTCCTGGCCCGGCACCGCATATATCCCCATCAATGCATCAGGTGATTCGTGAGAGAGATACCAGCTTGCACCACCATTGTCAGTACGAAGCACAACACCATAACCATTGCTGCCTCCGGTGACCCATCCAATGTCCTGATTCATGAATGATATCGCATTCCAAAACGTCGTGACCGGCAACTCAGAAGTGGCCCAGTTTTGGCCTCCGTCTGACGTGTGCCATATTGTATCAGTTATGGAAGAAGAGACTACCCAGCCATCTGTCTCAGAAGTGAAATGGACATCAGAGAATTGATGCAGACCATCCTGGTATTGTTGCTGCCATGTTTCTCCTCCATCATTACTAGTTAATATTGTTCCTTTATTACCAGCGGCCCAGCCTCGCTGATGTGTCACAAACTGAATCGCAGTAAGCTCATCATTTGCATTATTGTATACAGTATTCCATGCCGATCCACCATCGTCAGTATGATATATCTTTCCACTTTGGGTGGTGACGAAGATTTCAAATTTGTTGAATGCATACAGATCAGTGATTTTTCCTAAATTCTGACCTACAGTAGTCCATGAATCACCCTGATCTTCTGACAGAAATACTTTTCCCGAAGATGAACCTGCTAACACCACTTTATCATTCACCATATTTAAACCAAAGAAATTTTCATTGCGCGGAAATTTCACCGGTTCCCATTTTGCACCACTGTTTTTAGTACGCATGATTGTTCCATCAGATCCACCAACCATCCCAATAAATTCATTGTAAAAATTAGGTTCGAACATAGTTTCTTTCGAAGCAGGTATCTGATCATTCCAGGTCACGCCATAATCATCTGTGTGGACCACTGAAATATATTTTCCAACCAGCCAGGCTTCTCCATTTATAGTTGCATAAATACCCAGTGCTTTATTACTATTGATGACATTAGGATTGGTTTCCTTCCAGGATGCACCACCGTTTGTTGAAAAATATACATCACCATTATTCAGAGACGTCCAGAGATTGCTTTCATCTGCGACATGAAGATCTGTAATGCCGGCATCTACTGAAATCGGATGCAGTGCATCCCAGGTGTTACCACCATCAGTCGTTTTATAAACATAATCCCTTGAAGCAAGGAATCCCAAATCATCATTGATCATATCAATTGAAGAAATGCTCGGATATTTCAGTGAATCCCGAGTGCTCCATGTATTTCCTCCATTTGTGGTGATATAAACTTGTGCATTATCGAAGCTTCCATAAGAAACCCATCCGTGTTCCAGACTTGTAAAATGACCCGCAGTGACGCCCATTCCCGGCATCAGGATAGGAAACCAAATCAATCCGTTGTCAGTACTCTTCAATCCGAAGTCACTTCCCAGTGCAATGAGTGTTCCATCAGTAAGCGATTCGATTTTATAAACATTTGGAATATAATTGTGCGAAGTCTTCCATAGCTTTCCGCCATTGTCTGTGATGATGAGATTGTTGTTACCACCAGCCAACATTTCCTGACCACCTGTACCTGGCACTACATATGCAGTGGTTAGTACTCGAGTAGAATCAGTTGCTTTATTCTGGATCCATGTCTTACCACCGTTAGTCGTTGTGAAAATAGCGGCATCAGCACCGACTGCAAGACCATATTTTCCATCAAAATCTATGTCGTACATCTGCGATAGAAATGGAAACGGATTTTGACGAACCCACTCTGCATTTTGCAGAGGTGAAATAGTTATTACAAGTTCGTTTGACTGTGTCGTGCAGCCAGAAGTGAATGTGATATAGTGGAGTTGATAAGTTCCGCTTAGAATAGGCCTGAAGCTGAAATCAGTTGCTCCCTGGATAGGACTTCCATCCAAATACCATTGGAAAAAACCGGTATTAATATTTGAAACAAGTATATCCTGATCCTGTGAAATAACGATGACAGGCATGGGAACAGGAGTCACTGTTGCTGAGAGTTCAACAGATGTACCCAGGCATGCATCACTTCCTTTCAGGGTGATTTGTCCTCCCGTAGTGCCGGCGATAAACTGGATTGTTGATGAATTCGGATTGCCAATTAATAACCAATCAGCCGGATAAGTCCATTCAAATTTATCAACGCCCGTAAATTCAGCTACGACACTGACTGTATCACCTGAACATGGTTCCTGCGTAACACGAATGTCTGTAATCATAGGTGGCATGGAGCAAGAAGCATATTTCACAATATTTCCACCATAGCCCACTGCCCACACAGCTTCCTGGCCCGGAATTGCAAAAATGCCAAGAAGGCCATCAGGTGATTCATGTGTTTTGTACCAAGTGTTTCCACCATTATCTGTACGAAGTACAATTCCGTATCCATCACTTCCGCCTGCGATCCACCCGGTGTTCTGATCCATAAAAGAAATACCCTGCCAATCAGTCTTGATAGGAAGGCCATTTTTTAACCAGGTCTGACCACCGTTATTGGTATGCCATATTGTATCTGTTGCAGAAGAAGAAACGATCCAACCCTGTAATGGTGTAATAAAATGGATGTCTGAAAATTTATTGACCTTTTCATTGTAGTTCACTGACCATGTTTCTCCTCCATCCACAGTAGCCAGAACTTTTCCATTTGTACCACTGGCCCATCCTCTTTGATGATCGAGGAAATCAATTGCAAGAAGATGGTCTTTTACATTGTAGTAGACACTATTCCAAGTAGCTCCGCCGTCAGTAGTTTTATAAATTTTTCCATTTTCATTTGTAACAATGATTTCATAGCGGTTGAAGGCCTTGAGATCGCTGATGGGGCCAAGATTTTGACCAATTATACTCCATGTGTTTCCCTGGTTTTCAGAGAAAAATACTTTCCCTGATGCTGATCCTGCCACGACAACATTATCATCCACCATTTCTAATCCTTTGAAATTTTCAGTTTTGGAAAAATTTAATTTTTCCCATTTCGCACCGCTGTTGGTGGTACGCATGATGGTTCCATCGGAAGCGCCGACCATGCCAACGAATTCATTGAAGAAATTCGGTTTGAACATAGTCTCTTTAGCTGCAGGAATCTGATCTGCCCAAGTTTTTCCGAAATCGGCAGAATGAAGAATGGATGAATATTTTCCAACCAACCAAACATCACCTGTTCCATTCGCCCACACGCCTAAAGTTTTATTAGTATTAATCAATTTGGGATCGATTGCATACCAAACGCCGCCATCAGAAAAATAAACCGCTCCATCATTCAAAGAAGCCCATAAGCTGCTTTCATTCACCACATGTAAATCGGTGATGCCGCCATCTGAAGCGATATCCTGTTGAGATGTCCAGTGAAAGCCGCCATCGATCGTTTTAAAAATAAAATCAGTTGATGCGAGGTATCCTACCTGGCTATTCACCATTTGAATAGAATTAACAAGTGAAAATTTCTGTGCATCACGTACAATCCAGTTGTAACCACCATCTGAGGTGATATACACCTGCTGATTGAAAGGCAACCCGTAAGCAACCCAGCCGTGATTGACATCAATGAAGTGACCTGCAGTGACACCCATTCCAGGCATATTGATCGCAAACCAAAACTTGCCTTTGTCTGTACTCTTCATTGCAAAATCGCTTCCCATTGCTATCCATGTTCCATCAGCCAACACTTCTATTTTAAACACATTTGGCAGATAGTTATGAGTAGTCTTCCAGAATTTTCCGCCGTCAACGGACAAGATCACGTTGTTGTTTCCTCCTGCAAGCAGTGTTTTTCCACCTGTGCCTGGAACAATTAAAACTGATGTGAGCGTCCTGGTGGAATCGGTGGCTTTTTCTTTGAGCCATGACAGACCTTTGTTTGTAGTCGTATATATTGTGGCATCTGTTCCGACGGCAAGACCATATGGTCCATCGAAATCAATGTCATACATCTGCGAGAGAAACGGAAATGGATTTTGACGTACCCATTCCTGACTGGTGGCTATGCGGGAAATGAGTAGGAGGCATAGTACCGGTAAGATATTTTTCATAGGATCGTGGATTTATAATGTCAATACCTTGCAGGAGCTTATGAAAAGAACATAATACATCCTGGCCTGGTTCACCTAAGATAATAAAACAGGGTAAACCATGTTGTATATCCGTAAGCATTTTTATCCTTGTTGGGGGTTTGCAATCCTAATGATGAGGAAGATACAAAAGAATATCCAATTAAGATGGAATATGTAAGCACTTAATACTGTACGGCTTTGATCCTCAGGCAGTTCAATTAGCAGGTGCCGGGGTGTTGTTTCCTCCATCCACAAGAAAATGCCAATGTCCATCGGGATATTTTTTCCAAATGGTATAATAATTCCCATAATAGGTGGTGTCTTTAGCTGCCAATGTCCAGTTACCCAGTGAGTAGCCAAGGTCACCTGACCTTGATGCTTCGGTTTTGAAAGGTGCCCAGGAGATTGCTTTCGTTTCGGTTTTCGAGGCCCAGTATTTTTCCAAATTAGCTTTTCCTATTACGGGTAATTCTCCGTCCTGAGGCTTGACCAGGTTTTCATCCGCAAAGAGGAGAAGGGTTTTATGGAAGCCTTCTTTGACTGCCATGTCACTCATTTCGATATCGGTCTTGCGTATTTCTTCAGCGGCTTCTTTGCTGAGGTCAACTTGTTTTTTTGAAGAGCACGCCGGAATGAAAATCAGGATAAGAAGGATGTTTTTCATGTTTTAGGAATTAGTAATATTGAAACGGATTGTCTCCGTATAATGTGTTTCGCGAGGTGATTATGAGCTTCACCAAAAAATCTTATTTTTACCCTGACCCCTCATTCATCCTGCACTTATCGTTTTAGATTAATACTTTACCCAGCCATGATCGCAATTTCTCCCCGCCAATCCCGCATATTGCAAGTCTTGCTAATTCTCATATTAGTCATAGGTGCATCTCATATTGCCTCAGGCCAAACAAATGAGACTATCACCGGGAAAGTCACTTCCTCTGACAAAGAATCTATGATCGGTGTAAGTGTAGTCGTACCCGGCACCACAAACGGGACAGTTACTGACGAAAATGGATCCTATAAGCTGATAGTTCCCACTTCTGCCATGCAACTTGAGTTTTCATATACTGGTTATCTAAAGCAAATGGTGGATATCAACAAACGTTCCGTGATAGACATTGTCCTGGAGACTGACGTGAAAGCATTATCGGAAATCGTGGTGGTAGGTTACGGCGTCGAACAAAAAGCTCTTTTGACAGGTTCAGTCGGCACAGTGACCGCTGACAAAATAAAAGATCTGCCAGTTTCAACAATTGATGGCATCATCCAGGGTCAGACTGCAGGCGTAGAGGTTTCACAAAACTCCGGTACACCCGGTGCAGAAATGTCCGTTCGCATAAGAGGTACAAGCTCCATCAGTGCATCAAGCCAACCTCTATACGTCATCGATGGCATTCCCGTCACCACCGGCGATTTCGCCCAGGTGGGTTATGAAGGACAGGGCATAAATTCATTGTCAGACCTTAGCCCAAACGATATTGAATCCATCAGCGTTTTGAAAGATGCTGCTGCTGCTTCGATCTATGGAGCACGTGCATCCAATGGTGTTGTACTGATTACCACCAAGCGAGGTGCAAATGAAAAATCAGTAGTCAGTCTCAATGCATATTATGGTGTGCAGCAGACATGGCGCAAACTGGATATGCTGAATACACTTGACTGGATGAAATACAGAAATGATCTCGCCGGAACAGAAGTTTTTACGCAGGAAGATATGGCGAACATCACCACGAATACGAACTGGCAGGATGTCATATTCCGCACTGCACCGATCTCGAATTATGAACTCTCCTCGACAGGTGGAAATGAAAGAACAAAATATTTCATCAGTGGAAATTATTTTGACCAGGATGGGATCGTGATCGGTACAGACTACAAACGATTCAATGGCCGCGTGAATCTCGATCACAAGATGACGGATAAACTCGCTATCGGCACCAACATCGGTCTGACTTATGCAAAAACAGATCGCGTCGAAGGTGATCAATCCTTACATGGTCCCTTGCCCAATGGAATTTCTACGCCTTCCATTTTCCCCGTCTATAATACGGATGGCAGCTATAACCAGGATGGTCCATATTCAAATGCAGTTTCCATAGCCAACGAAGCCATTAACCAGAATTTTTCTTTCCGTGTGATTGGAAATGTTTATGCGAATTATACCATTCTTCCAAATCTTACTTTTTCCACAAAGTGGGGACTTGATTTTTTGAATCTCAGGGAACACGCTTACGAATCCACGAAGACAGTGCAGGGAGCAAAATACAATGGCCTGGGCTTTGAAACCTATACGAATGTGATGAATGTAGTTTCAAATAATTTATTGCGATACCAGACTTCCATTGAAAAAAGTGACCTTGAATTTCTTGCAGGCTACAGCTTTGAAAAATATCAGACACGCAGCTCTTTCATAAGGGCCCAGGATTTCAGCAGCCAGGATTTGCAGTATATCAATTCAGCTGCAACGATAGTTTCTGCCAGCTCATTTGGGTCGGATGATGGGCTTCGTTCTTTTTTTGGACGGGCTAATTTAAATTTCGACAATAAATATATTGTTACTCTGACCGGAAGACTTGATGGCTCATCGCGTTTTGGAAAAGCTCACCGCAATGGATTTTTCCCAGCTATTTCAGCCGGATGGAGAATTGGACAGGAAGATTTCTTTGACATCAGTGCCATCTCGGAATTAAAGCTTCGAGCCAGCTACGGCCTGACTGGAAATGATGATATTCCACCATTCCTTTTTGCTGCATTATATGGCAACACCTCTTACGGAGGCCAGCCCGGTGTCTATCCAAACAATATTCCGAATCCCGATCTTAAGTGGGAAACCACAGCACAACTGGATTTTGGTTTAGACCTCAGTTTGTTTGAAGATCGCATCGCAATCACGGCGGATTATTATGACAAGCAGACAAAAGATCTATTGTTGAGCCGACCATTGCCTACCAGTTCGGGATTTGCTTCCATCACTGAAAATGTAGGCGAGGTAGAAAATAAAGGTGTTGAGTTTTCCATCACTACACAAAATTTTTCAGGATCAGAGTTTAAATGGTCCACTTCACTAAATGTGTCGGCTAACCGCAATAAAGTAGTAAAACTTTATAATCATCAACCCATTGACGATCTGGGACGTGGCAGCAGCCGCATTGAAGAAGGCGAGCCAATTGGTATTTTTTACAGCTATCAATCACTGGGCGTCGATCCATCGACAGGTGATATTGTTTATAAGGATGTCAATTTCGATGGCGAGATTACATCTGCTGATCGGACTAAAGTGGGTAATCCACATCCTGATTTTATTGGTGCTATTACGAATACATTTGGCTACAAGGGTTTTGACATGAGTATCTTTTTCCAGGGTTCGTTTGGAAATGATGTATTTGACGGCTCAAGGCTTTACCTTGAATCATTGCAGGGCGGCGATAATCAACTCGCTGTTGTAAATGACAGGTGGCGACAACCCGGTGACATCACTTCTATTCCTGATGCTACCAATGATCCCGTTAGAGCAGCGTCTAATAAAAGAGTTTCATCACGGTTCATTGAAGATGGCTCTTACCTGCGGTTGAAAAATCTGACCATAGGATATTCATTCAATAAAAAAATATTGGCTGCTAAAAAAGTATCAAGCCTGAGATTATATATGAGCGGTCAGAATTTATTGACATTCACAAACTACACCGGCCTGGATCCGGAAGTGAATTATCGGGGTAATGACAACGCTGTGATCGGTACTGATTTCTTCACCTTTCCACAAGTACGCAGCTATACTTTTGGCCTCAACTTAACATTCTAATGGTAATGATAAAAAAACTGATACTCCTGAGCAGCATACTTTATATCACTTACTCTTGTGATGTGCTTGATGTAAAACCGCAAAGCTCTATTCCTGCTGAAGATGCTCTTAAAGATAAAGCGGGTATTGAACGGGGAATCATAGGAGCATATAACGGTCTTCAAAGCCTGAGTTATTATGGGAGAACATATTCTATATTTTCAGACCTCGCAGCTGACAATCTATCCCATCCGCCAAATGCTACGGCGACCGCTTACAGTGAAGTTGATAACAATGCTATTCTTCCCGAAAATTCATCAGTCGATGGAATCTGGAGTGCTATTTATGATGCGATCAATGTTGCTAATAATGTGATTGCAAAAGTCCCTGAAGTTGCCGATATGACACAGGATGAAAAAAATGTGGCGTTAGGTGAATTGTATTTTCTTCGTGCACTCCATCATTTTAATCTGACAAATTATTTTGGCGCCATCCCGATTAAGATTTCACCTATTGTGGGTGTGGATGATGTGAATGTCCCACGTGATCATGTGGATGATGTTTATCAACAAATTATTGATGATCTCACATTCGCTGCGCAACATTTACCAGCATCGTCATCAACAAAAATAAGGGCATCAAAATATGCAGCTACTGCATTGTTGGCCCGGGTTTATTTATACAAAAAAGATTATGCGAATGCAAAACTATCCGCTTCAGATGTAATCAATAACGGAGGCTATTCGATAATGAATAATTATGCTGATATTTTTTCTGCCGAAAATGTTAATGAATCAATTTTCGAGGTGGATTTTACTGAGTTGGACAGGAACCGGATAGCTGAATACAATTTCCCATTGACATTAAACGGGAGGAGGGAAGTAGCTCCTTCGACAGATATATTATCTAAGTTTACTACCGGGGATCAGCGTTTAGCTGCTACAATTGCATTTTCAGGGACTCAGCCATATGTCATCAAGTACGATGATCTTTCTACAGGTAGTGACAACTTCATCGTCATCAGGCTTGCAGAAATGTATTTAATTCGGGCTGAAGCAGAAGCAAAATCATCTGCCGACGTTCAGAAAATAAAGGATGATATCAATGTCATTCGTCAGAGAGCCGGTTTATCAAATGCTACGGCATCAGATATCCCGTCATTAATCACGATTATTGAATCAGAAAGAAGACTTGAGCTTGCATTCGAAGGCCATCGCTGGTTTGATCTCGTCCGTACGGGAAGAGCAACGGAAGTTCTGCCTACAGTAACCAATATCAACAAAACACTTTTCCCGATTCCGTTAAGTGAAATATTAATTAATACCAATCCCGGAATGACACAAAATCCCGGCTACTAACTGATCTTACAAATACAACTTATATGACAACAAGAAATATTTTTTGTCTTGCGATTCTATTTTCTTTATTGCTTGTTTATTCATGCAAAAAAGATGATGTCATCGTGCATCCTGATGCAGATTTCACAGCAAGTAAAACAACTGTAGTAGTGGATGAGGAAATCCAATTCACCAACAAATCTGCAAATGCCACTGCATTCAAATGGAGTTTTGGTGATGGGACTACATCTACAGAAGTAGCGCCAAAGAAATCATACCAGTCTTCAGATGTATTTCTTGTGAGCCTGGTCTCCACGGGTGCGGGTGGATCGAAAATCACAAGCATGGAGATTACCGTGCTCCCTTTTGCCGCATTTACAGTTGATAATGAAGATTTATTGTCTTCAGGGGTACCGGTTCAATTCAGAAGTACTTCGAAAGGTGCCACTTCATTTGAGTGGTCCTTTGGTGATGCTGCTCATTCAATTTCTACCGATGAGAACCCAACATTTACCTACACTACAGGTGGTTCATTCACTGTGACGTTGAAAGCAATAAGTGCTGTTGGTGCAACATCTGTTTCAAAAAACATTTCAGTTGCTATCGGTGCTTCACCAAAAACTTTATTCTTCATTGATTATGGAACAGGGCTGCTTCAAAAACTTCCACTGGATGGGAGTTCTGTCTCAACTGTTTTGGATATAAATGGTAAAGCCGGGGTTGGTCTGGCATATGATGATGTGAATGAAAAAATTTATTTCAGTGATTTTGAAGTAACACCTGAAGGAAAAATCTGGCGTATGAATCCGGATGGAAGTAGCCTGGAAGCGATTGTAACAGGTATTGCAGATCCATATGGAATAGCACTGGATGTGGCTGGTGGAAAAGTGTACTGGACAGATGATGCAGGAAACATTTCGCGCGCAAATCTTGACGGAACTTCTCAGGAGATCGGGATTGTAAATATTGCAGCTGGACAAATGCGGGCTATTGCTTTAGATCCTGAGAATAACAAGATGTATTTCTATGAAGTAAATGCCGAAATTCTTTATGTGGCTAACCTGGATGGATCAAATCCTCTGCCACTTGTTACGGGTGTATACGGGTACGGGATCCTGGTCGACACAGTCAATGATAAAATTTATTTTGACGATCAGAATTCAGCAACACTTATCAGGACGAATCTTGATGGTACTGGAGGAATAACGGTTGATGATAACGGTACACGTATTTATGGATTGGCCATCGACTATACAGATAACAAACTATATTGGTCCGCACGCGACACGGGTGAGTTATACCGCGCTGATCTTGATGGCGCCAATCACGAAGTTTTACTGACCGGACTTACAAGTCCTCGGGGACTATTTCTAAAACAATAAAAATGAGAATAAAGCAATTCATCTTCATTATCCAGTTGAGTATTTGTGCTGTTCTAATCAACAGTTGCAAGAAAGACGAAGTATTGGTTCCTCCGGCGAGCACCGTACCGTCGTTTACCTATACAATTGATAATAATAGTGTAGCTCCTGCGACGGTAACATTTACGAATACTTCAATTGTACCTGATGGTGTTGGAGATGCGACATATTATTGGAACTTTGGTGACGGGAGCTCAACAGAGGAAGCGAGTCCCACGCATTATTATTCAACATCGGGTGCCTATACCGTAAATCTTGTGGTCGTCACTGCGGTTTCTCTGGAAATAAAAGAATCCAATAAAACCATCATCATTAAAGACCCTTCTGCGTCAGGCACACCGGTTTATTTTACAAATGGCAGTATCGTGTATCGGGCATTGGTCAATAATGCTGGTCCGGTATTTGAACAGTTGCCTGTAAGCGGGCTTCAGGATTCATATGGAATGATATTCGACACGGTCCACAATAAATTATATATCACAGATTTTAATGCAGGCCAGATCCTTCAAAGTGATCCTGATGGAACGAATCAAATTGTCTTCAGAAGTGGAATAGATGGCCCGGATGGTCTGGCGATCGATTATCAGCAAAACCAGATTTACTGGGATGTCACTAATGGTATTCAACGTGCGGATATGAGTAACTCTGATGTCAATCAAAGAGAAGATTTCGTCACCGGTCAGGCCAATGATCCTGATGGTCTATCCATTGATCCTGTGACCCGTGCATTATTTTGGAATAATTACAATGGCGGAGTAGGCAGAAAGTATTTGGACGGTAGTGGAGAATCACTTATCATTCCTGTGACTGGTGGTGGAGGTAGTATCATCGTTGTAGATGACCGGATTTATTTTGATGAATATGTTGCCTCCGGTGATATTCGTCTCCGATCCGCTAATCTCGACGGGACCGAAATTGCTTTGGTAGCTGCAGGTATATCCAGAGTTATGTATGGGTTAGCATACGAGCCACTGAGTCAAAGGATTTACTGGGGTGACCGGAGTCCCGGAGCCATCATGCGTGCTAAACTTGACGGGTCTGATGTTGAACCATTTTATCTTGTTGCCGGCAGTAGTCCCCGCGGAATTACTTTTGGAAAACATTTTTAATTGCAATTGATTTTCTTCTCTTGTTGAGTTTAGAAAGTTTAGATTAGCTTTCCGACGAAGGTTAATGTTTAGAAGGTTTAGATTTTTATTTGGAAAAGCAACATTACTAATCTATAATTCGGGATGTACACGTTCTTCAAATTGATACTGACAACTACCTTGGTGAGTTGCTTTTATTTATCCTTCACCCTGGTTACTGAATCCAAAGGGAAACTATTCATCATTGGTGGAGGAAACAGAACTACAGCGCTCATGCAACGCATGGTCAGCGAATCGGGCATAGATAAAGGGGGTTATGCAGTAGTCCTGCCGATGTCAAGTGAAGATCCTGATACTGCATATTATTATGTGAATATTGATTTCAAAGCATTAGGCTGTAATAATGTACAGAAACTGTTTTGTACCAAAGCACAGGCAAATGATCCTGTCAAAGCAGATTCTATTCGACATGCAAAGTTGATCTACATTTCTGGAGGAGACCAAAGCCGGTTTATGGATGTAGTGGAAGGATCAGCTGTCCTTAAAGCTATCCGTGATGCCTATCAGAATGGGAGCATGATCGCGGGCACCAGTGCAGGTGCAGCTGTCATGAGCCAGATCATGATCACAGGCAACACACTGAAGGGTAAAGAGTACGCGGCTACTTTCAATACCATTGAAGCTGACAATATTGAAACCAGGGATGGACTTGGCATGATCCGCAATGCAATCATCGATCAGCATTTCGTCAAACGAAGCCGTCACAACCGGCTGATCACGGCGATCATTGAATATCCGGGCATGAAGGGAATAGGTATAGATGAATCTACGGCCATTCTTGTAAAAGCAAATGATGCAGAAGTTGTCGGTGAATCTCAAGTTCTCGTATATGCCAATCCTTTAAAATCCAAATCCGAAAAGAACGGCAAGCTTGCGGCACATGGCCTTACCCTTGATATTTATTTACCGGGAGAACATTTTTCACTGGAATGAAAATATTTTCATGGTTGCCCACTACCCCTGCGATTCACAGTCCACATTCCCTCCATTGCGAATACGCCGGGGCGACAGATTTCTACAAAGAAAGTTTCTATTCTAATATCTTGACACTGATGACATCAAAGTCAATATCCCTTCTATTTTTAATTCTGATCTGTCTGATTTCTGATGTATCTGCGCAGATTTCCAAACCTGAAATGCAAATTGTGGCCGCTGTCGACAAACGATCTCCCGCTGCGCTCGACTTATTGAAGAAAGTGGTGAACATCAACAGTGGCACGATGAATTTTGAAGGTGTACGAAAGGTTGGAAATATTTTTATGGAGGAGTTAAAGGCTATTGGTTTTGAAACAAGGTGGTCCCCGGGAGAGAGCTTTAACCGGGCGGGCCATCTCATCGCTGTGCATGTGGGGAAAAAGAATCCGAAAATTTTACTGATTGGTCATCTTGACACTGTATTTGAATCAGACAGTCCTTTTCAGGAATATAAAATGTTGAATGATTCGATCATGAATGGTCCCGGTGCTTCAGACATGAAAGGCGGTGATGTGGTGATGATCCTGGCCTTGCAGGCATTGAAAGATTCAGGTCTTCTTGAAGACATGTCCATTGAGATCGTGATGACAGGAGATGAAGAATTGAGTGGAGAGCCTATCGCACTTTCGAAGAAGGATATTGTCGATGCGGCTATTCGGGCAGACATCGCATTGGGATATGAAGACGGCGACGGACTTTCCACTACTGCGGTAATATCAAGACGGGGATCTGCGGACTGGACACTGAAAGTAAAAGGAGTAGCCTCTCATTCTTCACAAATCTTTACAGAGAAAGTCGGAACAGGAGCTATCTATGAAGCCTCCCGAATATTAAATGAGTTTTATACTACGCTGAGCAGAGAAGAAAATTTGACGTTTAATCCTGGTGTTATCATTGGCGGTTCTACTGTTTCATTTGATGAGGATAAAAATACCGGAACAGCGTTTGGTAAAAACAATGTGGTGGCACAGGATGTCATAGTCCGGGGAGATTTGAGAGCATTTTCAAAAGATCAGCTTGCAAAAGCAAAGAAGATAATGACGGACATTGTTGCTAATAATTACCCCATGACTTCTGCGATCATCGAATTTGGTGAAGATGCCTATCCGCCAATGTCGCTCACTGAGGGCAATAAACAATTACTGAGCTATCTCAACTATGTAAGTCTTGATCTCGGCTTCGGTCCTGAAGTGGCCGTAAATCCACGTAAAGCAGGCGCAGCTGATATTTCATTTGCAGCAGATCATGTGGAGATGGCAATGGATGGGATCGGATTGCCGGGTGGAGATGGACATACCATCAATGAAACAGGAAATATCCGTTTTTTACCGATTGAAGCAAAAAGATCTGCAGTGTTGATGTACAGACTTGTGCATGGAACGGCGGATTCGGGAAAGTGAGCATCCATTTTTCTTTAAATAGCCTGAATAAAAAACATATGCAGAATTGGACTTCCAGATTTTTCTTGTTTATTGTATTTTCTGCATTTGTGGAATTTTCATTTGCCCAATCTTACACCAGTTATTTTACCGGTGATACTTCTGATGTAAATACTACAACACAGGGCGTAACCGTACTCATGGGTGGAGCCACTGAAAATGACAATGCCATGATTTGGTTTTTGCAACATAGTGGTGGCGGGGATATTGTGGTCATTCGGGCTTCAGGAAGTAATGGCTATAATTCATATCTGTATTCAGGATTAGGTGTCAGCGTTAATTCCGTTGAAACTATTCTTTTCAAAAATGGAATTGCTTCACACGATCCGTATGTTGTCAGGCAAATCAGGAATGCAGAAGCGCTCTGGATCGCCGGCGGAGATCAATGGGATTATGTTTCCTATTGGAAAAAAACGCCTATTGACACAGCCATTAATTATCTCATCAATGTAAAGCATGTTCCGGTTGGTGGTACATCAGCAGGTATGGCTGTTCTGGGGACGATTGTCAATACAGCACAAAATGGAAGTGTCACATCTGAAGCTGCATTAGCTAATCCCTACGATGCCAAAGTAAAACTTTTGAATGGTGGTTTTATCGATGATCCAATCTTACATAATGTCATCACGGATACACACTATGACAATCCTGATCGCAGAGGAAGACATATTGCTTTTTTGGCAAGAATATTTCAGGATGATGGGTTGGCGGCATACGGCATTGCCTGCGAAGAATATACAGCTATTTGCATTGATGTAAATGGAATAGCATCGATATATGGAAACTTCCCAGCTGATGATGATTTTGCCTACTTTCTGCAGGTTAATTGTTCGTTACCTAATAATCCTGAGAACTGTAGTTCCGGTCAGCCTCTGACCTGGGATAGAAATCATGAAGCGGTAAGTGTATATAAAGTAGCAGGTACACAAAATGGCGTAAACACCTTTGATTTAAATGATTGGATGTACGGAACCGGTGGAACATGGGAAAATTGGTCCGTCACAAATGGAGCATTGAATATTAATTCAACTGGAACAGCACCTGATTGTATATCGTCAACTGATGACATGGATTTAAATGCCACAGAAGATATCATAACTGTATATCCTAATCCTGCTCAGGACATGCTTGCCATTTCTATTCCTGGATCAACATCAGTTCGCTCAATTATCATTTCAAACAGGATCGGACAAAAAATGGTTACTATAAATAATCCGTTGCACATGATCCGCAAAGACATTTCTCTTTGGGAAAATGGATTGTATTTTATTAATGTAAGAGGGTTAAATAGACAAAAGACGATAAAATTTATTAAGAATTAAAAGGCATCAATTCAATTTTTGATCTTAAGATTTGAGCCACGAATTGAGCATATTATTATTCCCAAAATAGTAACTTGTCGGACGAACCTGAATCCGGCTTAGAAATGAAAAAAGCAGAACTAATCAGCAATTATTTCGCCACCATTTATCTCACTGTGATTTCGCTGTTACAAAGTGTGGCGCTTTCACAGCTCGTGCCTATTATTATTGTTTATTTTGAAATATCTGACCATCCATGGACTGATATTCACCTGATGCCGCTGGTATTAATGTTGCTGATCATTTTTATTGTGTGGCATCACTATGCTATCGGGATTTTTTTCCTTCGGTGGTTTCCGAATATCATCGATACTATCATTCCATTTGCAATCAGCATTTGCCAGTTTTTCCTTATTTCCTTCCTTGTGGCAAAGACTTCTGTAGCGGATATTCAGATGCATCGCTGGATGATTGGTTTTTCAGGTTTTCTTATTTTTGGCTCATTCGCTTATTTCGCTGCCGGCTTTCGACAGGAACCGGATCTTTTTACCAATATCATGTCCAGGGAAAACGCTGTGGATCATTGCGCCCGTAGTAAAAAATACTATTCGCTCGCCGGATGTTCGATTTTATTCCAGGGATTGTTTGCAGTATTAATTCTGTTCCTGGATATGAATGAATTGCTGTATGTCTCCTTCGTGTTTTTTATCATACATCTTATTTTGTCCGAGCACTTCCTGTTGTCGTCGATTAAACCGGCATTCCTAAAGGCGATGGACGAGTTCGAGTAGATTTTCCCTGGATTTCGATTCTGTTATTTTTTTCTTTTGTTGCTGATGCATCTTCGTAAATTGGTACCCGACCAGGATTAATTCATTTACGAAAGCCAATGAAAATGAAACTTACTAATCTTTTTGCTATTCTCCTTCTTGTATGTTGGTACCTAAATGCAGGAGCCCAGGAAACGAATATGAATATTGATCCATCCCGTGAAGTGATACATACGATTCTACCAGCGGACGGGATCGTTCCATACCTGCCACGGGATTCCGGCTATTATAGTGAGCCCGTGATACTTTCACCACAGATTGGGTTTAAGCCATTGGTTAATTTTTTCTTTCGTCCTGAAACTACTAGTAATTATAAAGAAGCGGGTATGCGTGAGGATACAGGACATCTCAATTTCTATCTGAGAGGAGATTTTGGAGCTAAGATTTCTCTTCCAAAAAATATCGACCTGGTCGCAAATCTTCAATCCTATGGTGTGTACACGAGAAGTTTTGGCCCTCTCGATCAGAACCTGACTTTATATGAGGCATATGTGGATATGAAAAAGCTGGACAGGCGGGATCACCTTTCTGTTCGTTTCGGCCGAATGTCACTTGGAAAGTATGGTACTGAAATCCTGGTAGGAGATGATGATTTCACAAAAGGCCGCAGCTTTGAGAGTGTTCGATTTCGATATAAAACAAATTCATCTGTCAGCGATGTGATGTGGGTGCAGCTGTATCAGGCGGCTCCTGATTCTGCAGGATTTGAATGGAATCATCCTATCTTTCTTGGCAATTTTAATACGATTCATCTTTCTGATCATTTCCATATTGATGCAAATCTGATCTATATAATCGATCAGTTTAATAATGGGTACAGGACACAAGTATTTATGCCTGATCTAAGAATGTATGGTAATACATCACATCTGAAATATTCTGCTGAAGTCATTTTACAAACGGGACAGGCACGAGGAATAATTACGGATGCGGTACATGGTAAGGTTAATGCAAATGCTGTGGAAGCAAGCGCAGGTTATTTTACAGCGGAAGAAAAATTTTCCGTTGATGCAACTTATTACAGGGGCAGTGGGGATGATGATCCAACTGATGACAATCTTAAATCCTACAATGTGCTTTGGCAAAATGAACATCGTCGCTTTGGATATATCGATGCTTTTAAAGGTTCTAATGTACAAGCTGCAACACTACATATCAATTGGAATGCAGGCAAACTGGTGACTACTGGAATCCATGCTGTTTATGCGAATGTGTTGGAGTCAAAGGACAGGTCCACCGGAATTGCTTCAATCGCGAATCTGAACACTTTAAATACTGACAGCAAGGCGATTGGTATAGGGGCTGATTGGTATATCAATTACTATTTCAGTCATAATCTCAATATGCAGCTTTCTGCATCTGTCTTCAGTCCCGGCGATTATTTTACTGCCGTCAATGGAATAGATAAGACAATGATGCGTTTGTACCTGATGATGGCTTTAAAAATATAAGCTCGACTATGGATTTTGAAACCACATTCAACGATATAAAGCACTTTTTCGACTTCAGGCTTAAAGCGTATAATGTTATTTCTTGTCAATGTGCATATCCCCGGTACAGGCAGATCATAGCGATCGATTGCGTAGATACCTCTGATAGTTTTTCGTGTTATGAGACTGAATTGCTCATTTCATTATCAAGGCCTTATTTCAACTGGTCTTCGGATGGCACGACCCCTGATTCGGAATGGTCCTGTAAGAAATGTGGTTCAACATATTCATATGAATGGGCTGATTTCAGCATTTCTGTTGAGCGTCAGACTGTAAAATTGCTTGATCTTAAGACCATCGGGATTGGAAAGCCGGCATTGAAACCAATTCCTTTATATCTGGGTTTAAGTGGTCATTCCTTTCCACCTCAATCGGAAATCCGGCGGGGATTACGCCAGGAATTTGAAGCATACATGAATGACGAATATTGAGTTACGAATGACTGAGTTACGAATATTGAATGTTTGATGCCTTAATAGGTGGGGCTAAGAAATTAGTGTTAATTCGTGCAATTCGTGGCAACCAAATGAGTAACGTAGAGTGAAAAGAGAAAATCCTGAATCATGAGGCGTGATCGTGAGTGAAATACATATTTTTTTCTCCATGATCTCCAGGTGATAAAATGGTAGAAGTTCAAAACACCACGAAAAAGATAGTTACTCAAATTCATTTTTAAATATCATCTACGCAATTATCGTTCAATAGTTGAAAAATGTCAAATCAAATGCAATTTTTTGTTACTCTAAATCGTAATTCGTATGGTTCGACTTGCTTTTACTCAACCTTTTGCTATGGTTCGACTCGCATAACCTGTCCCTTAACCTGCTCACCACGGCGCAGT
Source organism: Saprospiraceae bacterium (assembly GCA_040003045.1). GTDB lineage: Bacteria > Bacteroidota > Bacteroidia > Chitinophagales > Saprospiraceae > Opimibacter. The sequence continues at coordinate 20,440 of JBDUDG010000013.1, forward strand.
TCACCAACCATCGTAAATATAAAATGAGTCTTTCCAGTTTTCTCCCATACGAAAATTATATCCTGACAACTGCCTTGCCTGCAGCTGAGGTGAATAAAAGGCTTGCTGACAATATTGAGCCGAAGAGCAATTCACCATTTACATTCGGTGGCAGAGTATCTGTGAAGCCGTATGAGGGAAAAATTGAAAACGGAGAGTTTACCATCAACAGGATCATAAATTACCGGAATTCATTTTTACCTGTGATTAATGGCGTGATAGCATCGACACCTCGTGGTACTACTATTTTTGTAAAAATGAGGTTGGTAATTATCGTCCTGATCTTCATCATTTTTTGGCTTGGCATGGTTGGATTTGCCGGAACTGGATTGCTGTTGGCAGGAATATTCAAAATACAATCAGACCCTCCGGTCAATTTTTTACCTTATTCATTCATCCCGTTAGGTATGTTTTTTATGGGCGTTTTCATGACTTCCTATGCTTTCAAGCGAGAAAGTAAAAAAGCAAAAATCTTTCTGGAAGAACTGTTGGAAGGCGTGGAAGAATGAAACACATATAGGGAATTACGAATTACGAATAACCAATAACGAATAACGGATAACGAAAAGTGAAGAATGATAAGTGAAGAGTAAAATAGTAATCAGCTCCACAACATTTAAATATGACGGGACCTCCGCTACGCACGATATTCGGTAATCAGTATTCAGTTCAATTACCCCCGGATTTTCGAATACGCTAGTGAAGAAAAACGGGGGAGACACTTCGACTCCTCTAGGACAAGTTCAAATGAGGCAGCTCAGTGCAAGGAAATTTAGTAGAAATTTCGAAGGGACAAACAGGTGTAAAGTAATGGATTAATCCAATCAAACTATGACTATATATTCTACATTAGTTGAGGCAATCAACGGGCTTAAAGCTGAAGGGTATACAGAAGATTTTAATTTGCGTTATGAATGCCTGGAATGCAGTGATGGTAAGTTCAAATTATACCCGGATGATTTTGTAATTGACAAGTACTTCAGATTTGACGTGGATTCAGATGCTGCAGATCAAAGCATTATTTATGCCATTTCTTCTCATCAACAAGACCTCAAGGGCATTCTAGTAAATTCTTACGGAACTTACGCGGATGACCTGACCAATGAAATGGTTGATAAACTTCACAAAGAATGATGAATAGAATCATGAATCGTGAGTCATGAAATGGCAGATGTGCATGGTATTAGAAAAAGGGGAAGGATGAAAAGAAAACAATTTTTAAAAACTTTATCTATACTGCCCATTATGGGCGCTGCCATGAAATTGAATGATTTAAATAAACTGACACAGCCTTTTGACAAGACGGACAGAATGCCTGTGTTGTTCCTGGGGCATGGTAGTCCAATGAATGCCATTGAAGAAAATGAATTTGTCACCGGCTGGAGAAATGTTGGAAAGACCATTCCAAAGCCAAATGCCATTCTTTGTATTTCTGCCCATTGGGAAACTAAAGGCACAATGGTCACTGCTATGGAGAAGCCAAAAACGATTCACGACTTTGGCGGATTTCCCCAGGAATTATTTGATGTGCAGTATCCTGCACCTGGTAGTCCGGAACTGGCGAAGGAAACTAAAAGCATTGTCACCACCACTGAAATTGGTATGGATGACAAATGGGGTCTTGATCATGGCGCATGGAGTGTGATCCGGCGATTGTATCCAAATGCAGATGTGCCGGTCATCCAGATGAGCCTTGATTATAATCAACCTGCTCAATATCATTTTGAATTGTCCAAAGAGCTAGCATCCCTTCGAAGCAAAGGCGTACTCATAATAGGCAGCGGGAACATGGTGCATAATCTTGGTCTGGTTGCCTGGAATAAACTGGATTCCACCGGATATGCATTTGACTGGGCGATTGAAGCCAGCGATGCGATGAAGAAATTTATTTTGGATGGTGACTTTCAACAATTGGTAAATTACAAATCGCAAAGCCGCGCTTATAATTTGGCGATCCCTACACCGGAACATTATCTTCCCTTGCTTTATGCACTTGCACTGAAAGAAAAAACAGACGAGATCAGTTTGTTCAATGATAAAGCCATAGGTGGATCACTCACGATGACTTCCGTTAAGATAGATAAAGCATGAATCAAAAGCTGAAGTCCTAATGAAAATTAAATTTTCCCTGTTATTGGCTATAATCGGATGGTTCGCCATCATCACTCAATTTGTCCTCATGATGAATCAACGGGTAGCCTCCGTTGCTGAAACCTCAATTCGATTTTTTAGTTTTTTTACCATATTGACGAATTGCATTGTTGCAGCGTATTTTACATATAAGGCCTTAAAAGACAGGCCCGGATTTCTTAGGAGGTTTCACAAACCAGGTACATTAACTGCGATCACCGTTTATATAACTATTGTCGGACTTATATATCAGATAGTCCTTAGGAAAATATGGGAACCAACCGGTATGCAAATGATTGTAGATGAGTTGCTGCACACGGTCATCCCGGTTTTGGTCATTCTATTTTGGTATATTTATGAAAGTAATTCAGACATTAAATGGACACAACTCCCTGGTTGGCTTCTCTATCCATTTTTGTATTTAATCTTTGTCCTGGTTAGAGGCCAACTTTCAGGATTTTATCCCTACTTTTTTATTGACATGAATGAATTGGGATGGAGTA
>JBDUDG010000171.1:0-6935 GCA_040003045.1 Saprospiraceae bacterium
CTATGGGTCCTCTTCAGCTGGCTGATTTTATTGGACTTGACGTAGTTCTTGCTATTCTTCGCGTACTTCAGGATGGTTATGGCCAACCAAAATACGCACCATGTCCTCTTTTGGTCAATATGGTCCAGGCCGGAAAAAATGGCATAAAAAGTGGAGAAGGTTTTTATCAATACGCTCAGGGGAGTAAAGAACTGAAGGTCAGCAAAGCGTTTAAAAAAAACGAATAACGAATTATGAATTATGAATTACCAAATGTGGAGTCTGTCACGTCTTGCATCCCACATCCCACATCCCACTTCTCACATTCACTATTCCTACATCTTCACGAGTTTCCGCGTCATGGTCTTTCCACCTTTTTCTATGATGAAAAAATACAATCCTGGAGGATAAGCATTCAGCTCATCGAACCTGACTTCAATATTTTTGGTTGCATCAACATTTAGGGTTTTTGATTCAAGGATTTGACCAAATGTATTGATTACATAAAGATGATGTTCTCCACTTTGGATAGCACTTAATCTCACAACAGTAAAATCAGTTGCAGGATTTGGGTATACATCAAATGCAGATAACAACGGTATAACAGGTTCGACAGCGATATCACATTTTGTGGACAATAGATAGGTCGCGTAGCTTGTCGTGTCAAAAAGGCAAACACTTCTGATTTGCACTTCATAGGTTTTGCATTTCGCAAGGTCGTTTATCAGAGCAGTAGTATCAAGCGTTGCAAACTCCTTGTATTCTGTGGTGCCAACCTCACGCCATCTGTATGTATATACTATTGCACCTTCAGAACTGTGCCAATATGCAAATGCACTGTTCTCATTGATTGCATCAAAAATAAGGGTATCAACAGGTGGACAAGTATTTGTATTGCCGATAATGTCGATGCAGTAATCTTCCACCTCACCTGAAGCAAAATTATCACAAGGTTCCTGGTCAATACTGAATGGGGAAGTGAATTCAGCCATACTCACTCTCATCCGGGTGCTGCCGGGGATTGCATGTAAGGGGATCGTGATCTGGCCTGAAATAAAAGTATCGGTATTAAAAAATCGCTTATCGAACAACAATTCATCTGCTCCAAACGAACCATCCTGATTGACATCAATCCAAATCCTGTATTGCTCGAACAATTTAGGACCACTGAATAATGGAGTTGACCATACATCATAGGTCTCACCTGCAATATAATTTGCATCGAAGCCATTGAAAAATGCGTATCCTCCATTATATCCCGAATGATTAATTAACGATCCCACGATCAGCGAATCAATGTATCCTGATACTGCATCAGTACCGGATGACGCACAATACGTATTATCAATGCAACTTCCACATCCCTTGGTTCTGATCGTGTAAATATCTGAGAAACCGCTTTCACTTGTATCGCAACTCGTCTGAATTCTGTATTCATAAAATGAACATCCTTCCAAATGATCCAGCGATACGTTTTCCAAAGTGGTGACTTCTTCCATCCATGATGTATCGCCTTGCAATCTCCATTGGATCAAAAAATAATTTGCTGCATAAACACCTGACCAATTAAGGAAAATATCGTTTTCTGTTACTGTAGCAGTAATGTCTGCAGGTATATCACAACATCCTTCAGTTTTGAAGTTGAATCCATCCTGAAAGCCATCGGTTGTATCTGCACAAATAGATTCAAATTCTATGAGGTAATCAGTGCATCCCAGCAAACCTAAAAGTGTAAGAGGATTGGGAATATCAACTATAGTATCCCATTCGCCACTTCCCACTACTTGCAAACGAGCATTGATGAAAATATTGGACTCGATGGAATCCCATTGAAGTTTGACTTTTGAATCAGATAAAATATCGGCTGTGATGTTGGAGGGAAGAGGGCATTGTGAACATGCAGCCATCAGCAAATGCATACTTTTTGCGGCATTCATGCTGCCACCAAACCTTAGTTCCTCACCAAGGACTGGATCTGAAACAACACCATTAAAGATGTAATCTCTCACCTCCTGTGCAGCAAGAGCTGGGTTGGAATGAGTGAGCAAAGCAAAGTTGTAACATGGGGCCGAATAAAGCAATGCCACAAGTCCTGCAGCGGCAGGAGAAGCAAATGAAGTTCCGCTTGTTGTTCCATATTGATCACCACGCATTGTCGTATAGATGTTATCTCCTGGTGCACCGAAATCAATATTATTCAGCCCATAAGCAGAAAAAGTTCTTCTGTTTTGATCATCAAGGGCTGTTACGCTCAGCAGATATTCGCTTGGACATGCAGTCGGAAGATCTCCCACGATATCAATGTCTACATTATTGTTAGCAGTTGCTGCAGCACTTAGAATGCCATGAACGCCAAGCGAATCATAGAATGCACACCATAGCGGTGCTTCCGAAGGCTGGCCCTTGTCCGTTCCCCATGAGCTATTGGTTGCCACCACATATGCACCTTTCGTTCCATGTGATTCTTCATATGCGATTCTTTGATCTAGTGCATAAGCGTATGCAGCTATAGCAGAGGATTCAGGCTCACCACCGACGATCATCATGATTTTTGCATGCCAATTCATTCCTGTGATCCCTATTCCGTTGTTTCCCACAGCACCAACCATTCCTGCTACTTCAGTACCATGACGATCGAAATTAGGATTGCCAAAAACATTCGGAGTATCATCATATATATTCCACCCATGGATGTCATCCACGTATCCATTGTTATCATCGTCAATACCATTACCATCTATTTCATCCCGATTGAACCAAATATTATCAGCCAGGTCTTCATGGTTGTAATCAATGCCATCATCAACGATTGCTACCACGATGGTATCACCCAGAGCGTTCACGCCTCCCTGAGTAACATCCCATGCGAGATCGGCATCTGTGTCATCATTAATTGTACCACCTGTTTGGCCTGTGTTAAACCACTGCCATTGCTGGTTGAATCGCGGATCATCTGGTATGATACGTTTTGTCGTCTGATGATCAAATTGTGCCACCATCACTTTCTTGTTCTGAAGAAGATGTTGCAGAAGCTTCACTTCATGAACAGTTGCAAAATCAAAATGAATAAGATAGATACCCAGCCTTTTTGAAATGGTTTTATCGACAGTGATCTGAGAAGCAAATCTTGACGAAGCACCTGAAGTGATATTCTGTAAGTAGGATTCCTTTTCTACCTGAATGATCAGGTAGCCTAATCTGTGATCCAACCGCTGAGCAAAAAGGCCTGCCAGACAAAGGCATAAGGAAAGAGTGAGTAAAATCCGCATAAATCGATCTTCAAAATTGATGATTGTATAGGTAAGAAGTGTTAAAAATAGAAACTCTCAGATACACTTGGGGAGTTTTCTGACAGACTGTCGGAATCCGTCCACAATAAGTTCAAAATCCATTGATTTTCAACCTATTAGCCTATAGGTAACAAATAAGTCAATATTTTTCATATTATTTTAATTAATAATGTATAAACTGCTGGGAAATATATATCTTTACATTAATGTTAATATTAATATCTGATCAAATGAAGAAACTACTATTTGCTCTGCTCCTCATTCCTTTTGGTGGAATTCTGATCCAAACCAATGCACAGGTGAGTATGCAACCTGAAGCGGATTCTCCGGATTTGGTAAAAGTCTATCTCAAACAAGACCCTTCGACTTACCATAAAACGGCCAGCAAGGGCAATGATATTGACTTTGCTGTACAGGTTTCTGCCTCATCCAATCCCGTGAACGAATCCATCGCCAAAAAGGAATGGCAGGAATTGGGACACGTCTACATTCAAAAAGAAAATGGTTTGTATAAAACCAGAATTGGTCCATTTACTACTCAGGTTGAAGCTAAAGAAATTTTACTCCAGGCAAAAACTAAGGGACGATCAGATGCCTTTATTGTCGTGCTTCAGGGGACAGAAAATGACAAGCCTTTGTACCAGGCTGGCATGGACAACAAATCTACATCACCTTCAAAAATGGACAAGAAGGTAGAAATGAAAACAGAACCTGTCAAAAACACTGAGGTAGCGATGGATGTAAACGTATCCGATTATAAAGTGCAGCTGGCATCATACAAAAAGCCAGGTTCTTTCAACCCAAATGGTGTAGAAAAACTAGGAAAACTTGAATCCTACAGAAAAGGAGATATGACGCTAATGATGGTTGGGGGATTTAAAAATTTACCTGATGCAAAAAAAGCCAGAGAAGCAGCCAAATCAAAAGGATTTCCAGAAGCTGCGATTGTCGTGGACAATGGCGGTATACTCGAAATGGTCAAAGAATAACAGCATTCCCAAATCAAAGAGCAATTTGATTTTGCCAGGGGAAACATATAATGCCATGATACTGATTTGCCGGGTTCGCCTGGCAAATTTATTTTTACAGGATGTCATCCATGATATTACAAGTCGAAGGATTACAAATCGCCTCTCATGACAAAGTCATAGTTGATGATTTGTCATTCAACATCAGCAGGGGAGAAATCGTAACATTAACCGGGAAGTCCGGTAGTGGTAAGACAAGCATTGGCTTGGCGATTTTAGGATTGTTGCCTCAGAGGCTTCAATTGAAGAATGGTACCATAAAATGGCTTGGTGATTCAAATCAGGAAAAAATGCTACCACAGGATATTGCATCATGGTCATCGCTCAGAGGAAAACATATTGGATATATCCAGCAGGACGTATTTGGCATTTTCGATCCCGTACTTCGTATGGGAAAACAGATGAGGATGATCGTCAGAGAACTGACAGGAAATTTTTCCTCTGATGTTGAAACTGAATTGCGTTCTAAAATGAAAGAAGTGGGAATTGAAGATATAGATCGAATCTGGAATTCTTATCCGCATCAGCTCTCAGGTGGGCAACTGCAACGGTGCCAGATTTGTCTTTCCATTATCATCAAACCCTCGCTCATCATAGCAGATGAACCAACTTCTGCGATTGACAAAAGTACCCAGTTAAACCTTCTTGACTTGCTTAGACATGTGAGGGATGAATACCGAATTGCTATTCTTTGCATAACGCATGAAGAATCTGTAGTCAGTTACCTTGCCGACAGAAATATTTCTTTGGAATATATTTCGGCAAGGAATTCGTCAAAAAATATGGTCTCGATTTCCTTAGGAGATTCTTCCGTTTCACCTGTTTTAAAAGTAGATCAGCTTGGGTATGCACATAAATTTGGAGGTTTGTTCGATAGCACAGGAGCAAGAATAAAAGGCATAGAATTTAATCTCCAAGCTGGACAATGTCTAGGTATAATCGGTGAATCTGGTAGTGGTAAATCAACGCTGGCTCAACTCCTGGTAGGTCTTCTGATTCCTTCTGAAGGCAGTGTCAGCATTAATGACCGGCAGATCGACTTTGAAGACAGCCATGATATTCATCTGTTGCGCTCTAAAGTGCAATTGGTGATGCAGGATGGCAGAGGTTCACTTCATCCCAATAAGACCATAAGATGGCTTTTGCAGGAAGTTGTAAGACAAATTGGAAAGAGTAAAGCAGAGAATGAAGATTTTAGTAAATTACTAGGTGAGGTTGGATTGTCAACTTCGTTGCTGGACAGAAAGGAAAATTCTTTGTCAGGTGGTGAGTGTCTCCGGATCAGCATAGCCAGGGCACTTCTGATGGAACCTGAAATCCTGATATGCGATGAATCTACTACCTCGCTTGATGTACCTTCTCGGGACGGTATAGTTCAGTTGTTGGTGTCCCTGATGCAAAATCAGCAATTGGGTCTGATCCTGATCGCGCATGACGATAGTCTGATCAGATGGGTGGCAAGGGATATTATAGTCCTGAGCAAAGGGGAAATCGTTGAAAAAGGGCCTACCCAGGAGGTTCTAAATGAACCTAAACATCCAGCTACTCAAAAAATAATGACAGCACAAGCAACCCTGGGTAAGAAAATGAGTCATTAAAGCGAATTAATTGGACAGTCGGGTCCGAAGGTTAAAGTAATATTAAAGTGATCTAGTCTGACTATTAAAGAATTATATTTGAGAGTCAATAAAGATTTGTGTTTTGTAACATTTTCATAACATAAATCGTTGTCACGACAACACATGATCAGGATACGAACGAGCACTATACGATTATCAGGCTTTATTGCCTTATTCTGCCTAAGCCTGGCCTGTTTTACCTACATCAATAGTATCGATTTTAAGAAAACTACACCTCCGGATAATATCTATGTGGAGGAATTGGCACCTACAGATCCATCGGTCCTGCCCGATGTGGATCTGATCAAACGCCTTGTCAGAAAGGCTTTTGAATTTATGTCAAGGTCCAGTTTTTAATCTGGTAGCCGTTGATAAAGTCGGCAGTTTTCATCTTTTTCCTTCCGGTGAGCTGGACTTCCAAAATTTCTACCTCCCCATCCAATGCCTGGGCGATTAGCTTTTTATTTTCTAATCGCAACTTACCCGGCGTAGCAGCATTTTTTTCAGAATAGATCTCCGCCTGAAAGATCTTCCATTCCTTTCCATCAAGCACTGTCCATGCTCCGGGGTAAGGCGACATACCTCTGATCAGGTTATGGACTTTAACTACTGGAGTGCTCCATTGTATGTTGGTATTATCATGATGTATTTTCGGCGCGAAACTGGCCCTGGTGTCATCTTGTGGGACTAGTGTCGCATGATTTGTGTGCAATAAGTCTACACTTCCTATGACAAGCCTGGCTCCTGCATACATCATCCTGTCATGCAGAGAACCTGCATTGTCTTCTTCGAGAACTGGTATTTCGATTTGCTTCAGGATATGACCTTCATCTATCTTATGTTGTAGTAAAAATGTGGTCAATCCTGTTTTATATTCCCCGTTAATAATGGCCCACTGAATAGGAGCTGCTCCTCTGTAAGCAGGCAGTAATGATCCATGCAAATTCATCGTGCCCAAACGAGGCATGTTCCAAACAACTTCTGGTAACATCCGGAATGCCACCACGACTTGTAAATCT
>JBDUDG010000014.1:0-22980 GCA_040003045.1 Saprospiraceae bacterium
AAAAAAGTTGACAAAGCTAATCAAGATTAGACAGTGTGCCACACCTAGGTGTGCCACACTGTCATAACTGCCTGATAATCCATGTAGTTATAAGTGGTCTTCTGGCCACAATAAATGGCCAAAACTGGCATCAGTAAGCTATGCGATTTCACGTCTTCACCTTTCACGCAGATAAGATGCGGCGTATCGGTATGGCTTTCCCCAATACGGATGTAAAAATCAATTATATGGTATTAATTTAGCAGACTTATACCAGGCGAGGTAATATCAATTGGTAGCCTGTTATTTATCTGTGCCTGTCTTCACGATTGTGAGAAAGCAGAAGGAAGATCTTTTTAGAAAGATAGTATCAAACCTAAGCAGCGCCAATTATAGTGCCTGGAGGGATGTTTACACTCTTCTTTAATACCACAATTCCATCCACGATGCAATGGGTTTCTGTCTCGACATCCTTCAGTTCGGTACTACCTTTGATCGTAACATTATTTCCTATTCGGCAGTTGATATCGATGATCGCATTTTCAATATGACAGTCCTCACCTATGCCCATCGGTATCACTTTAAGCGAAAGCACATCTTCAAGATTTTCATACGTATCCATACCAAGCATGATAGTTCGACGCACTACAGAACCTCTTCCGATCCGCGAACGAATGCCTATAACAGATTGGCTGACTTCTTTAGCATTAATGATACAACCATCACCTACCAAAACATGCGTACAGATAGTACCGAGTATTTTCGACGGTGAAAGCATTCTTGATCTTGTGAAAACCGGGTTACGCGAATCGTAAAGGTTAAATCTCGGCAGCGGCATAGCTAATTCAAGATTCGCTTCAAAAAAAGAACGAATCGTTCCTATATCTTCCCAATACCCATTGTAAGCGAAACTATGAACTTTATAAAATTTATTAATGGCAAATGGAATGATTCCTTTTCCAAAATCATGCTCCGTTGGATTAAGCGCAAAGAGTTGTTTTAAGGTTTCTTTTTTGAATAAATAAATACCCATGGATGCCAGGTAATTCTTTTTCTCCTTAGTGTATTGCTCATTTACATCCGATTGCCAATCCGCTAATTCTGCAGTTGATGGCTTCTCTATAAATCGTTCGATTTGGTGATTCTGATTCACTTTCATAATGCCATACCCGGTTGCATCTTCAGCCGTCACGGGTATAGTAGCGATAGTTAATTCGGAATTTTGTTCGATATGTTGCGCAAGAAAAGCAGCAAGATCCATCTGGTAAAGTTGATCACCGGAAAGAATGAGCACGTAGTTGTAATCATATTCATCAAGCCGTGTCATGGTTTGCCTGACGGCATCAGCTGTGCCCTGGAACCAGTCTTTATTTGTAGGAGTCTGCTCGGCAGCAAGTATATCTACAAAGCCCTGACTAAAAGAATCAAAATGATAACAATTCTTGATGTGGCGGTTTAATGACGCAGAATTGAATTGCGTCAAAACAAATATCCGGTTATAACCTGAGTTGAGACAATTCGAAACCGGAATATCGATGAGCCGATATTTACCTGCCAGTGGCACTGCCGGTTTAGATCTTCTTGCTGTCAGTGGATAAAGTCTTGAACCTGCACCACCACCAAGTATTACGCAAAGGACTTCTCTGTTTAGATTACGCATCGGATTTAGCTGGAATTATTTCATTATAGATACTGAGATATTTGGCCGCGGAATGATCCCATGAAAGATCTTTCGCCATGATCTTTGCTCTCACAGAAGTATGTAATTCAGGAATTGAGAAAAGTCTGCTACTGCTTTCGATACCCCACATACCCTGATACTCCTCAAGATCCCTGAAGAGAAATCCATCTCCTTCATTTCCATCAAATGGCTCAATTGTATCAAGAAGTCCTCCGGTGGCACGTGCTATCGGAACAGTTCCGTAACGCATGGCATACATTTGGTTGAGACCGCAAGGCTCAGTTCTGGAAGGCATCCACAAGAAATCAGCTGCTGCATAAAGCCGATGAGCCACACCTTCATTGTACATAATCAGAGCCCTCACATTCGGTCCGAAATTATGTTCAAGCATTCTACATTGATCTTCAATCTTCCCATCACCCGTTCCAAGTATGATAAAACAAACATCACGTTTATAGATCATGTATTGGTAGATAAGATTTGCAAGAAAATCAATTCCTTTATCCTGCACCATTCGGCCAATAAAAATATGTAGTGGCAAATCGAATGGCATCTTCAGCTCTTTCAGCAGACTGACCTTATTGTCCTTTTTCCATTTATCAATATTCTTTTCAAGTTTGATACTGAGAAAGTGATCAGTTTCCGGATTCCAATACTCATAGTCAATACCATTGATGACGCCCCTTGATTTCCAATGTTCGCTGTGAAATAATCCCTGTAGCCCGAATCCACTTGTATCCATGAGCTCACGCAGATAATTTTCGGATACAGTTGTCACGCGCCAAGCACACTTGATGCCACAGGCAAGTGAATTGATCACATGTCCCCAATCCAACAGGCCGGATGCTTCTCTCGGAAATTCAGGAAGCAGATATTGACGATCCCAACCAAACATTCCCTGGTAAGCTGCGTTGTGAATGGTCAAAACACATGGTGTATTTCCCAAGCGCCAATACTCGGGACAACGTGTCATCATAAAAGGGATCAGCGCACTATGATGATCATGACAATGAATCAGATCAGGCAATTTTTCCCAACGCATCAACCAATGCAAAATAGCTCGCTGAAAAGAAATATTCCTTTCTATTTCATCCCGGTAGTAAGGTTGATTGTGATCACCATACACTCCATTTCGATCGAACTTGCCAGGAATATCGATCGTATATAAATCATATCCGAGATCTTCATTTACAATATAGAATATCCTGTACTCGATCCATTCCCACCCCATATGAAATGAGCCGTAATGCTTTTCCTCGACTTCTTGTTGGGTGATCCACGAATTGTGATAATGTGGCATCACAACAGCACATCTCGCATTCCCTTTATTGAGATAACGCGGTAATGAGCCTACCACATCAGCCAGACCGCCAACTTTTGCAGCAGGATAACACTCAGCACTAACCATTAAAATGTGCGGAGTATCCGGTAAAATTTGCGGAGTAACCGGAGGGGGAGGCACTACTTTTTTGATTTCTACAGTTCGTTTTGTTTTACCCATATCCCACAATATACGTTGGCCATCAGAAAAGTGGAAATATGTTCAATTTTAAAACACCTTTCTTTCTATTAAGCCTTAATCTTCTCCTTAGTCTCCCTTAGCCTCATCCTTTTCCTTAGCCTTTTTCCTTACCTTTACGGCTGAAATTATGGCTTCAAAAGGCAGAATATTAGTGGCAATGAGTGGTGGAATAGATTCCACTGTCACAGCTATGCTTCTCCAGGAACAAGGGTATGAAATCATTGGCATCACGATGAAAACCTGGGATTATGCCACCAGTGGCGGCAATCACAAGGAAACGGGATGCTGCAGCCTTGACAGTATAAATGATGCCCGGCAGGTAGCGGTTGAAAAAGGATTTCATCATTTCATAGTAGATATCCGTGAAGAATTTGGTGACTATGTGATCAATAATTTTGTAGATGAATATTTATCTGGTCGTACACCCAATCCATGTGTCCTCTGCAATACTCATATCAAATGGGAAGCTTTATTGAAAAGAGCTGATGCCCTGGGTTGTGATTTTATTGCCACAGGACATTATGCACGGATCGGGCAGCATGAAGACAGGTATTTTATTCAAAAGGCATTTGACTACAACAAAGATCAGTCGTATGTTCTTTGGGGCCTTAGTCAGGAATGCCTGAAACGAAGTATTTTTCCACTGGGTGAAATGACGAAACCTGAAGTGAGGCAACTTGCAGCAGATTATGGTTACCTCGAATTGTCAAAAAAAGCAGAGAGCTATGAGATTTGTTTTGTGCCGGACAATGATTACAGAGGCTTTCTGAATCGACGTGTACCCGAGCTTGCAGATAAAGTGAATGGTGGAAGCTATGTGAATAAGCATGGTGATTTTCTGGGACGTCACAAAGGCTATCCATTTTATACAGTAGGACAGCGCAAAGGGCTGGGTGTGACATTCGGCGAACCAATGTTCGTTTCAGAAATCATTCCTGAGACTAACACCATTGTTCTGGGTAAAGAAGATGATCTCATTCGCAATACGATGCTCGTCAGCGGTATCAATTTGTTGAAGTATGAAAAGCTTCCGGAAAAAATGCAGTCCGTGACAAAGATTCGATATCGTGATTCAGGTACGATGAGTGAGATCACACAAATGGATGCAAAGAAAATTGAAGTCAGTTTCATGGCCAATGTCCGTGGTATAGCTCCGGGTCAGTCTGCTGTATTTTATGAAGGTGATGATGTGATCGGTGGAGGAATTATTCAGGGCAGCTCAAAAAATTAGACCTTTATGCAGGCCAGGATCTTATTCTTTGGATTATTGGTGTTGACATTTGCCGGATGCGTTCGTGATAGAATCGAAACTCCCGCAGAGGACCACTCGGTGCAATATTTTCCGCTCAATCTTGGGAAGTACATCGTCTATAATGTAGATTCCATTGTTTTTGATGATTTGTCCGGGGGGAATACGCAGGACAGCGTTTCTTTTCAGATCAGGGAAGAGGTGGTGGACTTCCAGATTTCGCTCGCCGGAGATACATTGTATTATATACATCGCTTTAGAAGAGAAGATTCAACTCAGAGCTGGAAACTAACGGACCTATGGACTGCGAGCCGCTCAACAACAGAAGCTACCAGGACAGAGGAAAACTTAAAGTTTCTAAAAATGGTGTACCCTTTGCATTTTGGAAAAAGATGGGCTTCTACAGCCTATATTTCACCTGCAACTTCTATAGTCGTAGGTACAGAAACAATGCAACCCTACGAGGAGTGGTCAGCAAAAATAATTGCCTACGATGTGCAGGACAATGTAGGAGATTTCAACTTTGCGAAGGGCGAAGTCATGCAAATCACACAGACAAACACAGATGATGGTGCATTCAAGAGATATGTTTTGGAAAAATACGCACGGAACATCGGCCTTGTCATGCGGGTAGATACTATTCTCAACAGTTTGTGCATCCCATTAGGTGATTTCACAGATTGCATCGGTAAATCATGGAGCGAGCAAGCCGGCAAAGGCTATATTCTGTCTCAAATAATGACAGACCACAATTGAGCTTGTCTTTCCCAACACACATCGATTATTTTTTAATTGGCAAAGCCTTAAAATCTCATGGGACCGGAGGCGATTTGCGCATTATGCTCGAAGGCCAGTATAAAGTATACCTGCAAAAAAATAATTTTATTTTTTTTGACCTTGATGGTTCCAAAGTGCCTTTTGAAATTGATTCGGTAGAGGAGGGTGCACACCTTGTACTTTCTCTTACTGATTTGAAAAATAAAAAGGACTCGGATGCCCTGAGTGGTGTTGAATTTTTTATTCCTCTTGAATCCGTTAATTCAAAACATCAGCATTCGCCAAAAAATATTCGTGACAAATGGGATGAATATCGAATTCGGGATACAATAAGTGAAGTCGTCTTTCAGGTTATTCGCGTAGAAGAATTCCCACAACAACTGATGGCAATAATACTTATTGGTTCGAAAGAGATCCTGATTCCCTTAAGCGATAAGCTGATCTCTTCCATTGATAAGAAAAACAGGATCATCCACATGGAAATCCCCGAAGGACTGCTCGATCTTTGAGAATAATGTTTCCCGGGTAATTCAGTGAAGGGAATTTCTTTTTCCCCAAGATCCCTCCCTCTCTTCCACAGCATTACATGTGTTGGTGAGATCTTCTCTACCATCGACCAGCTTATTTATTTACCCATCGGCCTCAACGCCTTCCCTGATACAAGCTGATAGCCCTTAGAAGTAATTATTGAAGCGTAAGGAGCCATATTATCTTCCTGGTCTATTGAAGCAACACCAGTCTCTCCATTAAGATTAAAAGCGATCATTTTGACATTAAAATCAATTTTATCAAGGCCGCCATTTATTTCAACGATGCGGTCCAGGACTGATTCGCAGGCTTGCTGTGGTGACATGCCAGCCCGCATTTTTTCCATTAGGAGAAAAGAGCCACATATCCGTATTACTTCCTCGCCTCGACCTGTAGCACCGGCCGCGCCTACTTCATTATCCACATAAAGTCCTGCTCCTACGATAGGAGAATCACCGACACGTCCCGGAATTTTTGCAAATAATCCACTCGTTGTAGTGATGCCTGCAACTTCACCTTTCATTCCCATACCAAGAACATTGATGGTTCCTCCCTTCTTAGCTTTTTTAATATTCACAGGCTCGGCAGGTGGCAACCAATCATCTTTTTCACTCATGTTCTCTTTCCATTCAAGCCACTTTAATCTAGCTTGTTCCGTTAATAAATTTTCTTCAGGAAAACCATGGGCCTTCGCAAATTCAAGTGCACCAGCACCCACGATCATCATGTGATCAGTTCGTTCCATCACGAGCCTCGCAACAGAACAAGCCTTTTTAATATTTTCAAGCGAAGCAACACTTCCACACTGATGTGTTGGGCCATACATAATAGATGCATCTAACTGCACGATGCCTCTTTCATTGGGCAATCCACCATAACCAACAGACATATCCTCAGGATCAAGTTCACAAACATTTGCTCCGATTTCTATGGCATCCAGAATGCTGTTGGTATCTATCAGTTTCTCCCACGCAGGAGACAGCACTTTTCTCCCCCAATATTCACCACGGCTACACATGATGATCGGTTCTGTGGTTGTGGGAGGAATAAATCTTTTTTTCTGATCAAATATTTTAGTAATGAAAGATGTACTCAGGCCGAGTAAGCCCATGTGCTGCATAAATTCACGTCGATGTCCCATGAAGTTTTCGATTTTGTATTGTGAATAGCGGATTTTAAGTAAGATAAAAAAAAGAGCCCGAATAAATCCGGGCTCTGTAAATGTATTTCAAGTATGTCTGTGATTATTTGCCAGTAAGCTCGGCCACTAACCGATCAGCTTTATAAACATAACGCAATGCGGCAACGATACCTCCCGCATGAACAGCAACTGTCCTGTTGCTTTCTTCATCAAATATGAATTTACCAGGAAGAGATTCTATATTTCCATCAAATACAAGTCCGACCAATTCACGTTTTACATTAATGATCGGGCTACCTGAATTTCCTCCGATGATATCTGGTGTACAAACAAAATTCATTGGCGCTTTAAGAAGGTCCATGGATGGATTTAACCATCTTTCAGGAAGCGACCAGGGAGATTTTCCATCGAAGGAATAATACCTGTCATACATACCTGCAAAAGTTGTTTTGTATGGAGCTTCAGTTCCATTGTACTCATATCCTTTTACCCTTCCATCAGAAATACGGAGCGTGAAAGTTGCATCAGGAGGCAATGCATTGCCATATACTTTGAATACCTCGCCTGAAATATTTTGCTCAATCGCTTTTCTTGCGGCTCCGGTGGACTGGAATGCGTCAATCGATTTTTTATACTGATCAGCAAGAAGCTGAGAAGCACTGATCAGCTGATCTTTCTTTCGGAGAAATTTCTTTGTGCTCTTATCCAAAAGCTTATCCAAATCTTTTTCATCGGCAAACACGGTTTCAGCTAAAATTTCTTTCGCTGCAACCTCAGGCGTTCTGCCATCAAGGATGGTCCTTAGATATTCATCATCAGGTTGAGCGAAATCTTTCAATTCCTTCAACACCATACCAAATGATTTCACTTCCTTCGGATCATTCACAGCAGAGGCCATTTCAGACATTTTTTTCTTAAGACCCTCCAGTTCCGGATTCTCAGGATTCTCTTCAGCTTTTTTAACATAATCATTGATCGTATACATCAACGGAAGCACAGCACCTGATAAAGGCGACGGAGCAAGGAAACGTAATTCTGATCCGTACCTGGAAAGAACTGTGTAGTACTTAGCCATATCATCCCAGTAGGTTTTACCCCCGCTGTTAGACCTGATTTTTTCTTCCATCTTCACTTTCCTTGCAAACAAATCAGGATCCTTCAGACCACTCAATGTTCCTTTCGTTGCTTTCAGTGTATTTGAAAGACTGAAGATGGTATTCTTGGTATCATCATTCGGAGTTATCGCCATTTGTTCTTTGAGCACATTCATCCTGTCTGTAAAGAATTCAACGTCTACAGGATACCTGTAGTCTCTGTCATATTCAAGTTGAGCTACAGTTCTGTATCGCTCTGTAGAACCTGGATTTCCAATGACGAAGACAGGAGTATTTTCAGCAATGCCATCCACATTGAATTTGAAATAATTATCGGTGGTGTTCATCGGTTTTCCATTCTCATCATAAACTCGCCAGAAAGTACAATCAAGATTGTATCTCGGATAAGTAAAATTGTCAGGGTCACCACCAAAAAAAGCAACTTCCTGCTCAGGGATAAATACAAGACGAACATCATCATATCGCTTGTAACCATACATAGAATATTTTGCACCGCTGTAGTAAGTAACCACCTGTGTACGCAAACCTTCCCAACCCATCATGTTGTTGTATTCCTTTTGCACAGTGCCAAATGCTTCCTGTGTTTTGGCCAGCTTGTCAGCATCTGGTACATTTACAAGTAAGGCTTTGATCTTATCAGTGACGTCGGCCACTTGGATCAACTGCTCAACAAACAGCTCAGGATTGCGACGCTCTTCTGCATATGTTGATGCATAGAAACCATGCTTGTCAAAATTTTCGCCTTCCTTCTGGAGAACACTTACGACAGGTTCAGAACAATGGTGATTAGTCATCACTAACCCATTTGGAGAAACAAAAGAAGCTGAACACCATGTGGCAAACCTTAAGGCAGACTTTCGGTTGGCATCAAACCATGAATTGTCAAGGTTATATTGATATTCTTTAAGAAACCATTCCTTAGGTGGATTTTCAAAAGTCCACATCTTTCCAAAATCAAATGGGCCTGGATCCTTCTGTCCGAAAGCTGTTGTCAGGATAAACGAAGTCAAAATGGTAAAAAACCAATGTTTTTTAGTACTGTTCATATTCGTATAAATAAATTTGATGAATTAAGTTGAAGTAATCATTTCCTCGGAAGCCTCGATTTAACAACTGAAGTGCTGGGGATATCGTGGAATATACCTCGAAAAAACGGGTCAAAATTAAGAATTTTAATCATTACGGTTGCCTGAACGACGAGATGGTTGTTTTATAGATGTTTTTATAGACTGGTATTAATTTATAGACTGGGATTAATAACTTTTGACCCTCAATTTCGTTTATAGCCCATGAAACTAAGTAAATCACTCTTCTTTTTGTTGATGTCTATCGGAATAACAAGTTCCTGTGAATCGCAAAAATCAACAGACAAACAACCGGTGGTTAAGTCCCCGGATCTAACCATTCCAAAAGATATGAAGACAGAAACTGCCACATTTGGTGCCGGATGTTTTTGGTGCGTTGAAGCCGTTTTTCAGCAATTGAAAGGCGTTATGAAAGTAGAATCCGGTTTTATGGGAGGCACATTGCCAAATCCATCATACCGCGATGTTTGCACCGGAAATACAGGTCACGCCGAGGTAGCCAATATAACTTTCGATCCTTCAGTTATCTCGTATGAAGAGCTCCTTGAAGTGTTCTGGACCACGCATGATCCAACTACCCTCAACAGGCAGGGTGCTGATGCGGGAACTCAATACCGTTCTGTCATTTTCTATTACAATGATGAGCAAAAACGCAAGGCTGAAGATTCAAAAGCAGAGGTGGCGCCAACCATTTGGGACAATACGATTGTAACACAGATCGTGCCCGCGACTACTTTTTATCCGGCTGAAGATTACCACCAGGACTATTATGCTAACAACCAGAATGCAGGCTATTGCCGTATGGTCATAAATCCAAAAATCGAAAAAGTACGTACTAAGTTTAAGGATAAACTTAAAGACCCAAATTGATCATGAATATGCACCGTCTCTTTTTAGCTACCGGCTTATTATCGTTCCTGGCATTTAATGCTTGTCTGCAGACCAATGTGAAGCAACCTGCAAATGCTGCAAGATCTGCTGAATCTTATTTTGTGGATACTAAAGGAGACACTATCCACACTATTACAAAAACAGATGCGGAATGGAAAAGCCAACTCGATCCGGCATCTTACAATGTCCTCCGCCAGTCGGGAACCGAGCGTCCTTTTTCCGGCAATCTTAATTTGAGTCATTCCTCCGGCGTTTATGTCTGCAAAGCATGTCAACTTCCGCTTTTTTCTTCAGATACGAAATTTGATTCTGGCACTGGATGGCCCAGTTTCTTTCAGCCTATTGATAAAACACATGTGCTTGAGATCAGTGATGGGTCTGCAGGCATGAGAAGGGTAGAAGTGGTGTGCCATCGTTGCGGCGGTCATCTTGGCCATGTATTTGATGATGGTCCAAAACCAACAGGTCTGCGCTACTGCATGAATTCAGTATCTCTTTCCTTTCGCGAACAATAAATTCCTTCACTGCGGGACATAGTTATCTTTGACGATGTTGTCCTCGATCAGGCCCTGGCTTAAATTATTATGTGTTGTTGTAGTTCTTGCATATTACTTATGCAGGCTGCTATTGTTATCTGCTATCCGTGGGAAGAGTGAAAAGAGTAGTTTTCGTTTCCGTAAGAAATTCTGTCGGGCAGCACTCCGCATTTTAGGCATTCAATATCAAAAAAACGGAATACCATTTCCAGGAGTATGCCTTTATGTTTCAAATCATAGGTCCATGCTGGATCCTCTCATCGAATTGTCCTGGTTGGATACTTATATTTTGTCAAAAGCAGAAGTTGGAAATTATCCCCTATTAGGAAAGGGCGCTAAAGAAACAGGCGTTGTGTTTGTTGACAGAGAAAATAATAAAAGCCGCAAAGCTGCACTCACAGCTATCGAGAACCTTTTGAAATCAAATTGCCCGGTGATGATTTATCCTGAAGGAACCACTAATAGCGCTGATCTCACCAGTGAATTCAGGAGAGGTGCCATCGAACTGGCTTTTGATTTGAGCATTCCTATTGTCCCTGTGATGATCGAATATCCCGACAGCACCTATTATTGGGACCATGAATCCTTAATGACCTATTTCATCAGGATATTCAGGGCCTCAGGAAATTTTACCGTAAAAGGAAAAATAGGACAACCTGTTTTTGCCTCCGACAAAAAAGATATCGTTGGAAAAATTCAATCCGCCATCAATACCATGATTCAGGAAGCAAGAGTCTAAAATTTGAATCCTAATGTTACAGCAATGCGATGATTTGTAGCTGTTGTCACCACTAGTGGTTGCGGAGCCTGGATGGTCTCATATGGAAGATATCCATCATCTTGTTTAGCAAGCTGATATCCGAGGTCCACATAGAAATGATCTGTCCGGTAACCAACACCTGCATGATAAGAAGGATCAAAACTGGTATCATTATTAAATGCTGATTGCGCTAATGAAACACCACCTCTTAACCTAAATTGGTTCAGGACTAATTCGCCACCCATATTTACCTGGAGCGCTGAACCATAATTAGCCTTGATATCGCTATTCACTTTGTTTTCAATGTCATCAAATTGATTGCCATTGCCGCGGACGCTATAGTCATACTTCATTCCTGAATAATCTGTAACCTTCACCCCGGCGCCTATAAAACCTGCCTTCCCTGCTATTATACCGATGCCTCCAGTTAAGCTCCATGGAGTGCGTAATGCATACTGGAAGCTGCCATATGGAGATTCAGACTTAATAGGACCTGTATGCTGATCATCCGTGTAATCATAAGTCACTGTAGTATTAAAGTCATCAGACAGGAGAAGCTTCGTTGGTGATTGAACTGCGAACGACAAATTGAGAAAATTAGAAGGCTTTATAATAACGCCTATTTTTCCGTTGAATCCAAAACCTGTTGTATTGATCGAGCTGGTATAATCCAGATTATTAAAAAATGGAATTCCATTATCGGATCCATCCAATTCTTTATATGTTCTTTCCTGAGTAAAGTTAATAATAGGCAACCCCACAGAAAAACCAAAAAATATTTTATGATTGTAATCAGCACCATAAGAGAGTGATAATTCAGACTTGCCTCCTTCCTGTGTCATGGATTCTTCTTTATGCAGGGCGTATTGCGGATTTTTGGCGTAGTCTGTTTCATAGATATTATCGTTTTCAAAATCATATATAGCACCTGATGTATAAGCAAGACCTTCTTCAAAACCATTTAAGTGGTCAGGTATTACACCTGTAGCATTCTCTTTCCATGCATCAGTGATGGATCCGAGCGTGCTGCCCTGGTAATGAAGTTCTCGAGTGTAATCAGCAGTTCGATTCAAACCAATCGCCCAATTTGAAGTGATCCATCTTGAGTTTTGTGGTCTTTGCTGGATGACAAATCCGATATTGGGTAATGAGAATTTGTTAAAATTATCGTGTGTGATATTGGATCTGTCTGTAGCAAATGCTGAATTGTAATGACTGATTCCTATTGCTGACGTAATAAGGAATTCGCTTTTGCCATAACCTGCAAGCCCTGCAGGATTAGTACTAATTGCAGAAAAATCAGGACCAATTGTGAACATGCTGTTAGCTACTCCCAGATTTCTGGCTGTGCCAAAGGGTTCGGAAGTAGAAAGTCTGTAGGCTTCAGTCGATGTCTGGCCATTTGAAACTATTGGACACATCGCGATGACTATTGTAAAATAATATAGGATCCGTTTCATTAGGATATGGTTTATAGACTGTACATCGATCATTCTCGATGTACAGTCTTATATGTTGAAGAAATTTTTCCTGGCGGTCAGGATTAGTTATCCCCTGCCACGTGGACTACTGCCGGATGAGGATGGAGGACTATTCCTGGGCGATTCTGAACGAGTGTTTCCTCCACTTGGTGATGAATGACTTCCGGAAGAAGGAGAAGAACTGGATCTATCATTGCTTTTTCCTGAATCATTACCCCTGCCTGAATCATTATTCCTCTGAGGAGGCGAATAGCTGGGTCTTTCACTTTTCTGGTTGTCATCATGTCTAGCAGGTGGATTATATGACGGCTTGTTGTCATTTCCTGATGAGCCATTATTTCTTGCAGGGGGCGAATAAGTCGGCTTGTCGTTTCTACCTCTCGGGCTCGGATTGTAAGCAGGCGTATTATTCTCTCTCACCGGAGCATTATCTTCTCTTCCCTGACTTGGACTTGTTGAATTATTATCCCTAGGGCTGGGAGTGTAGGTCGGTTTATTGTTATTTGTCCTGTCACTACCTGTATTAGATTTATCATTAGAGGGATAAGGTTTGAATTTATCTGCTTCAGGTCTGAAGACAGGCCTTTGTGGTGTTGTAGGATTTTCTCTTTTTATTTCCCTGTCACCTGAATTGTCATTGGCTGTACCACGATCATTATTGTTATTTGTTGCAGGCTGTGTCCGTAATGATTTTTCAATTCCAGGCTGGCCGGGAGAATTTGAAGTGAAGCCACCGGTATTCACACCTTTGTCTGCATCACGAGGTTTATCATTTGTTTGAGTAATTCCTCCTTCTTTATCTTTATAAACAGGCTGCACATTTCCAGGATTTACAATATGGCCCCGAGGAGATGAACCGGTATTACCCGTGATCCTTGGCCCATAGTATGTGCCTCTCGTACTTCCTGTATTCACATTTGTTACAGTGGTATTAGTAATTCCATAATAGTTGCTCACAGGGAAGGGACAAGAGTTGTAATAATTATTATAGTAGTTCGAATAGGAATAATATCCATTATAACCACTCCAATAATTATAGCTCGGTGAGCACCAGTTATTATAAGCGTAATAATAGTTTGACGGAGTCAGACACCAGTTATTATAAGGATTATAACTGTTTATATGGTTCCACCTTCTCCAGTGCCGATAATCCAAATAATTTGAATTGCCAAAACTAAGGTAAATAGTAGCCCCCGGATAGTAATAGGAATCCGAATTATATGGATCGTAATTATAAGAGTCGATGTAATGAGGGTCATAAAATTCAAGGCCACGAGAAGGTTTATAGAACCTCTTTATGCGCGATGAATAATAATAATCATAGTCATCATAATACTGGTACTCATCATTGTCGTAGTAAGTGACATCATCTTCTGATGAGGCTGCAGTATCTGACAGGTCAGTACTGTATGTATTATCGACTACATTGTTGTCAGGATTATAATACACATCATCAAACTGAGCATTCGCAGCGGGAATTACAAATGCGAATCCAAGCGCGATCAGATAAAATTTTAAAGTGTCCATTTTCATGTTTTGCATTTGGTTGATGCCTGGTGGCAGGAAACTCTCAACATCCACTGCTAAAGTATTACTTTTGCGGGGTCGATGTAGTTAACAAGAGCTTAAATTCGTGTCACCACGTTGTTAAAAGTTGAATTCATCTCGCCACATCATTATGGGACGGTTTCAGAAACTATGACGCCAGGAGTAGGATTTAAGTTTCATCTCTATAGACATTAAAAGGAAATTAACTAAATGAGTTCCAGGCATCTGGATTAGGTTTAAAATCAATGGCAAAAGAAATAACCCCTCGGTCACAGGATTATTCTCAATGGTATCTGGATATCGTAAAGAAAGCAGGACTTGCAGACAATTCTGCAGTGAGAGGATGCATGGTGATCAAGCCCCATGGATACGCGATCTGGGAGAAGATGACTGCCGTCCTCGATCAGAAATTTAAAGCTACAGGCCATGTCAATGCCTATTTCCCGCTTTTTATTCCTAAAAGCTTTCTCAGCCGCGAAGCTCAACATGTGGATGGTTTCGCGAAGGAATGTGCTGTAGTCACCCACCATCGTCTGATGGCCGATCCGAATGGCCCTGGTCTTATTGTGGATCCGGATGCGAAGCTAGAAGAAGAACTTATCGTTCGACCTACATCAGAGACTATCATTTGGAGCACATACAAAGACTGGATCCAATCCTATCGTGACCTGCCTTTACTCATCAATCAATGGGCTAACGTGGTGAGATGGGAAATGAGGACCAGGCCATTTCTTCGGACAACAGAATTTTTATGGCAGGAAGGACATACTGCTCATGCTTCAGAAAAAGAGGCGATTGCTGAATCATTAGCCATCCATGATATCTACGCAGATTTTGCCGAATCATACATGGCCATGCCTGTGATCAAAGGTGTAAAAACGGTGAATGAAAGATTTGCAGGCGCTATAGACACTTATACGATCGAAGCCCTGATGCAGGATGGACGTTCTCTTCAGGCAGGTACCTCTCATTTCCTTGGCCAGAATTTTGCAAAAGCTTTTGATGTTACATTTCTGAATGAAAACAATCAGAAAGAATTTGTGTGGGCCACATCATGGGGTGTTTCAACCCGCTTGATCGGAGGTCTCATTATGACACATAGTGATGACGAAGGTTTGGTCCTGCCTCCTAAGCTGGCACCACTTCAGGTCGTGATTATTCCTGTTCCAAAACCTGATGCTGCAATTAACGAAATAGCTGAAAAACTTTTAAAGGAATTGACTGCAAAAGGTATTTCAGTGAAATATGATACCGATGAAAAATCAAGACCCGGTTTCAAATATGCGGAGTATGAGATGAAAGGAGTTCCTGTCCGTGTAGCCATCGGTCAGAGAGATATCGAAAAAAATCAGGCCGAGGTAGCAAGACGTGATACAAGGGAAAAAGAATTTATTTCTCTGGATGGCCTTGGCAGTTATGTGGTAAATCTATTGGATCAGATTCAGGAAAACCTATTGTTACGTGCTCTTCGCTTCCGACAGGAAAATACTTTTGAAGCTGATGATTTCGCCACATTTACAGATATCCTGGAGAAGAAAGGAGGCTTCGTTTCTGCGCATTGGGATGGTACGACGGAAACTGAATTGAAGATCAAGGAATTGACCAAGGCAACTATTCGTTGTATACCGCTGGACAGAAAAATGGAAGAAGGCAAATGCATTCTCACCGGGAAAAAATCAGAAGGAAGAGTTTTATTCGCAAAAGCATATTAATCACCTTTAAAAACAAACAAAATGTCATACGAAGTAGAAGGCAAACTCCATAAAAAATTTGATATGGAGCAAAAATCAGGAACATTCCAGACCAGGGAATTTGTTATTCTTGTTGAGCAGGGACAATATCCGCAGCACATTAAATTTCAGTTGGTTCAGGACCGTTGTGAGATCATTGATCCAATTGCTGAAGGAAGCAACATTAAAGTTTATTTCGATCTGCGGGGCAGAGAATGGCAGGGAAAATATTTTACAAATCTCCAGGCTTGGCGTGTTGAAGCTGCCGGAACAGAATCAAAATCCCATCAGCCTGCAGGTGATTTTCCTAACGCAGCTCCAAATACCAATGGGGATGATAATTCATCATTCGATGACCTGCCATTTTAAGTCAGTCTATCGAAGAATTGAATTAATTATTTTAAATAGAAATGTGAATTCATGAAATATATCAGGTTCTGCTTCTCTTGACCTTTTTTATTTCGGTAACCTTGATTCAGTTCCGCGAGGCACTCCAATAGATTCAAACATTCTTAAATTTATTCTCTAAAAATCAATCATCATAGTGAACCAGTCAAGTGCTGAACTAAGTTTGGTTGATTTGCATTTAATGACAAAGTAAACACTCACACAATTTTTTCTGTCGCGTTTCTTGTAGATGAAAGTATACCTGGCATTCGTAGTCTTTTGTTTCCTGCTGGTCACAAACCTGCCAGCGCAACAAGTCATAGGGATTGGCACCCGCTATAATAATACTTTCAAAGAATGGACCATCACCACGGATGATGAAGATGTAGTCGGTGAATTACGGATGCGCTGGGAATTCAGGGAGGATTGGACGAAATGGGATTTCCGCATTGGTGACATTGCAGCCACAGCTGAACAAAAGTGGGAAGACGATCCTAACCTCTGGGAAATCCGTTGTGGTGATTATACCGTCAATGCGAGAACAACATGGCCAGGCGTTTTCAATCAATGGAAGTTAAATGATGGAAAAAATCAATTCAACTTTGGAACAAAATATGCCAACCTCCGTGATGAATGGGATACCGAAGACAGAAGTAATAATTCTTTTAAAGTGAAAATGTATTGGGATGGCGATCCCCGGGATTGGTCTGTAATCGATGATCTTCCGGAGGATGTAAGCATGGCGATGAAGCTGGCTATGATATTCATTGCCATTCATTACAGTTCGCCCAAAATTTAATGGGCACTTTTTTTCCAGTATTTAACATAAGGATTTTGTTAAATATATGATAAATGCCATTTGTACTTGTATACCAAAGCAGGTTCCTTTACGTTTTAAAAGAAATTCACCGCATTCGGAATAGCATCAGAACGAATCGGGATAAAGCTCCTGTGCAGCTCGTGGTTTGCTAATTTCAATTCGCCATTTTCTTTTCTCATCATTCCTTCACAAATACCAGATTACAGATGAAAAATCTATTTTTTCTCTCTTTATGCACTCTCGCGGCATCTTTCCTCCAAATAAATGCTCAGGATATTGTCTTGCCAAGGGTTAGTCCTAAAGCTTCAGTCTCATATACAATTGGTCTGACTAACGTAGACGTCCATTATGGAGCACCGGCAGTAAAAGACCGTGTGATCTGGGGCGGTTTGGTGCCTTACAATAAAGTATGGCGCGCAGGTGCAAATGAAGCTACCACAATCGAATTCAGCACAGACGTAAACATCGAAGGCCAAAATCTAAAGGCCGGCAAATATTCATTGTTCTTTATCCCTTCCGAAACAGAATGGACCGTCATTTTCAATAAAACATCTGATCAATGGGGTGCCTATGATTATAAGGAAGCAGACGATGTGCTTAGGTTCACCGTACAGCCGAAAATGAACGAAGGCATGCAGGAGCGCCTCACCTATACCATCAATGATATGAAATCAGATATGGGATATGTAAAGCTCGCATGGGAAAAAATGAGGTTGTACATGCGATTTAAGACAGATGTCATGGAGCAATCCCTCACCAATATCATGAATGCACTTGATGCAGCACCAGAAGACAAAAAGTGGCAGGTGTATGCGAAAGGCGCTCAGTTCATGTTAGATGCAGATGGCAACATTGACCAGGCGCTGGACTGGGTTAAAAAATCAACAGAAAGGGAAAGTCATAGCTGGAATTGGTATGTCCGTGCTAAAGTGGAAGCCAGGAAAGGAGATCTGACTTCTGCAGTGGCCAGCGGAACCAAAGCTTCTGAAATAGGACTTGCTGATGAAAAAGATACGTACTACGAAGAAAATAAAGATGAAATAAAATCATCTATCCAAAGTTGGGCAGCAAAATTAAATTAAGCTTAAAACGACATAAACAAAAAAGACGTGATCATTCAACTGATCACGTCTTTTTTTTTTGAACTTCAGTATGTTTTATTGATCAGGATCGGCACTGCCATTCACATCTCCTTTTTTGATGGCTATGAAATTTGGCTGTCTAGCCCCACTGAGTATATCGGATAGTAAAATTGTCGTATTGGTGATCACCGGTGGCTTCAATGACGGAGGGCCAAAATCGGTATCAGCAGGAACTACTATCCATGTTTGGTTGTCTGGGAAATTTTGAATTTTGCCCAGCAGTAATTTTAACATAGTTACAATATCAAGTGTCGAAATGGTACCTGAGTTATTGGCATCCGCAGCAAGTCTGTACAAAGGCGTATCCAACGTGTCTATGAAAAGTATGTGCTTCTGCACCTTCACAAGATCTATGGCGTTGACACCATTTGTAGGTGATCCATTTTTGACTACTCCTACACTCCAGTCTGGCTGTGATTGACTCAACAAAAACTGAAGGTTGAAATTTCCATTGTTATCTGAGGTATCCTGGACCACCACATTACCATTCCCATTTCGGATCTGCACGTAAGCATTGCCTGAGCCTGAACTTCCTTCAAGAAACTGGATCTGCCCTGTCACTGAAACTGGACTCTCAGCAGAAGAGGGTTTCACCGCACCTGTGGCTAATAAAGCGGCATCTACAGCATCAATGGTAGCTTGATTATTAGCACCATCCACATCATACTGCATCGAACCATCCGGTGCTATGACGATATAAGTGGGTGTACCGTACCAAGGGCCAAATTGACCATTTTTATATGGAGCTACAGCTTCCAGACTGCCGCCATCTTTCCCCGCAGCGATGAAGGTCTCCGCATAAGTGGTTTGATACGTATTGACAAGACTATTACTGTCAAAATTTTTATCCGATAATTCAAAGAATTCAACGTCATTATTTCCTGCACCCCATTCCTGGTAGAAGGGTTCCATTAGTGGTGCTATTGAATTGCACGGAGGACAGGTGGTATAAAAAACTTCGATTAGAACCGATTTTCCATGGTTGAGATAATCAGCATACAGATGATGAATCTGTCCATGAGAATCAGTGATAGTGAAATCAGGAGCCTGTGTCGAGGGAGGAGGATTTTGAGCACCTGTGGCAATTATTGCTGCATTTAATGCATCAATGGTGGCCTGATTTCCTGACCCATGCACATTGTATTGAACCGTACGGTTAGGTGCGATCACTATAAAAACAGGATCAGTAGAAGGAGGACCAAAAGTTCCATCCTGATACGGTACGACAGTTGGGAGGCTTCCGCCATCTTTACTCACAGCCACGTAAGTTTCTCCATGGGTTTCCTGGTAGGCAAGAAGCGCAGCATTTGTGTCTGTATTCTTATCAGTAAGTTCAATGAATTCAACATCATCATTACCAACACCCCAGTCCTGGTAAAGCGCCTGGACAAGTGGTGATATTGAGGCGCATTGTGCGGAGGTGGAATTGAATAGCTCCAACACAACTGTCTTTCCGTGGTCAAGCAAATCAGCATAAAGATGATGCGTTAAACCATCAATATCTGTAACTGTAAAATCAGGAGCGATAGGAATCTGACCAGGTTTTTGTGCGCCAGTCGCTGTCAAAGCGGCATCCACAGCATTGATTGTTGCCTGGTTGCCATTTCCGCTTACCCCATAATTTACAGTTCCATTTGGGGAAATAACGATATAAGTAGGCGTACCAAGGAACTGACCATAAGTGCCGTTTTGATATGGCACAACTGCTGCCAGGCTTCCTCCATCTTTGCCCACACCAACAAAAGTCTCGTTGTAAGTCGCCTGATATGCATTTACCAATGCGTCCGTATCAAAATTCTTATTGGACAACTCAATGAATTCAACATCATTATTTCCGCTTCCCCATTCCGCATACAGTGGTTGCATAAGAGGTGCTATCGAATTGCATGGAGGACATGTTGTAAAAAAAACCTCCAGCAATACTGTTTTTCCATGGTTCAGATAATCTGCATACAGATGACGTGCATGTCCTTTCGAATCCGTAACCGTGAAGTCAGGCGCAGGCTGTGATCTGAGAGATAGACTTGTGAGAAGTATTCCGAAGGATAGTAAGAGAATTCTCATTAAATAAGAGATTTAAGTAGGCTAAAAAGACAACATATTGCTCATTGTTTAAGAACAAATACGATGCCATGATATTCATTTTTAAATGTTTTACTCGCAATGCTCAAAACCCGTTTGACAGGCCAAGCTCCTCCATTCGCAGATAAGACACCACCGGAAGCGATCACTACAAAAGATAATAAGTAACGATAATGCATCATATACCGAGAGGTCAAACAATTAATAAGGAGAGAAGCAAAGGAGTGGTTGGCACCCTAAAGTTATCACTTAATCTCTAATCAGGGTATCCAGGTGAACGATTTACTTCATTATGGCCGTTTAGTGTAAGGTATATCTTTGCATTATGACAGTAGCAACGAGTGGTGTATTGCAAGTCCTTGATCTTGGCATCATCCCGTATAAGGAAGCCTGGGACCTGCAGACCACGTTGCATAAAGAGCTGGTGGACAACAAAAGAGCAGGCTATCCACACACTCAAAAGCACTATCTTCTATTATGCGAACATCCGCCAGTATTTACTTTAGGAAAAAGCGGTTCTGAAGATAACCTTAGGATCAATTCGAAAGAACTCTCTGATTACCAGATAGAATATTATAAAATTAACAGGGGAGGGGACATTACCTTTCATGGGCCAGGTCAGTTGGTTGGATACCCGATACTCGATCTCGACCTGATCTTTACAGATGTTCACAAGTACGTTAGGAGTCTTGAACAGGTCATCATAAATGTATTGAAGGGTTATGACATCAAAGGCACTTTAAATCCCTCGTACACAGGTGTTTGGGTTGATGGATTAAAAGGACGAAATGAATCCAGAAAGATCTGCGCTATTGGGGTTCATCTCAGCAGATGGGTGACCATGCATGGCTTTGCATTTAATTTAAATACTGATTTATCGTACTTCAATCATATCATTCCTTGCGGGATTTCCGACCCTGATAAAAGTGTATGTTCCTTAAGCGGCTTACTGGATAAAACCGTAGATTTGCAGCTTATTAAGCAGGAGGTGACCAGGGAGTTTGGCTTGGTCTTTGACCTCGATATTGCATTCCCGCCCTTTGTTGCTTCGAAAGAATCCACCATTTTAAATATTGTATGATGAATATCACAAAATCATTTTTAGCCGCATTCGCTTTGCTGCTGACAGTTTCGTTATCAGCACAGGCAAAAATTAATCCTGACATTCAGAAAAAATTTGATCAGTTCATTGAACTGTCGAATCAAAAGAAATGGGACCAGGCGTTTGATTTGATGTATCCGAAATTATTTGCCAGGGTTCCAAAACAGGATCTGGTCAATTTGATGACGAGTATGGAACAGGATGGCCTTTCGCTGAAAATGAGCAATGTGCAGATCGGTTCTGTTACAGTTCCTTTCGAAGAAAATGGAGAAACATTTCTGAGATTCGATTACACAGCTGATCTTTCGGTCCAGGTTGCAGAGAATGGTTTATACAGCGCTCCAAAAGCAATCCAGGGTATGACCGAGCAATTCCAGGCGGCTTATGGAAAAAATAATGTGAAGTGGGACGATGCGAATAAGAACTATAATATCCTTTCTCATAAATCCATCATGGCGGTGCAATCCAATAACCAATGGTACCTCGTTGAGATCAACAATGATCAAAAAGAATTGATGGAATATCTTTTTTCTGACGCGGTCATGGATGCGTTGGTACGAACAGAATAATTGATGAATACTATCGAAGATCGTCCGCCATCTTATAGCCGGACAACAATGACTGAGTTGATCATGCCCAATGATACCAATCCATTGGGGAATCTCATGGGAGGCAATCTGATGCGATGGATGGATATTGCAGGTGGGATTTGCGGTGCGCGCCATTGTGGTGCGCATGTAGTTACGGCATCTGTAGACAACGTATCTTTTTCCAAACCAATCCGGCTGGGGGATGTGATCACCATCAATGCTTGCGTGACAAGGGCATTCACCACCTCTGTTGAAATTTATCTTGAAGTCTACACCACATCAGCTTTTGGCACTGATCTTGAGAAATCAAATCATGCCTATATGACATTTGTTGCCCTGGATGCAAGGACTTCCCGGCCAAGGAAAATTCCACATGTCATTCCCGAAACACCTGAAGAGAAAATTCTTTATGATGGCGCAGGCAGAAGAAGAGAAGTGAGACTAGTCCTTGCAGGCAGAATTAAACCTGAAGAAGCCACCGAACTGAAAGCCCTCTACATCCAGCTCGAAAATTCTAAGGGAGACTAACTTGTGGCTAAAGCCATAATTTCCGATGACCCATAGCCCAGGCTAAAGCCTGGGCAATTAAGCATTTTGCCATTAAAGTCAAATTCAGGAGGAAATTCCGCTAATTCCATTTAGAGGATTCATAAATTTCCACAGGATTTAATGAAATTGTATATTCTTTAATTTCCACAGGATTTAATGAAATTGTATATTCTTTAATTTTCACAGGTTTAATGGAATTGAATATTCTTTAATTGCCACAGGTTTTAACATGTGGATAAGATTTAAAGAAGAATTCCGGGCTTTAGCCCATAAGCGAATTCTGAA
>JBDUDG010000172.1:0-6895 GCA_040003045.1 Saprospiraceae bacterium
ATAGATATTTCAAACCCAACCGCACCTGTTGAAGTCAGCAGGGTGAATGATGTCTTCCAAAGTTTTTATTCTTTAGATGATCAACTCGGTTATATTGTAGAATATATTCCTACGGAAACTAAAGTAACACTCGATTGCAGCGATAATAATTGGGGCCGGAATATTTGGTTGTCAGAAGATGTGTTGTTTATAAAAACAGGATCACCGGAGGCAGGAATAAATTCAGGCTCTTCTGTAGCTGGCAATATAGTTACAGGTGGATCTATGGCCAGGTTTACTGCTGTTAATAATTACCTGTATACCATCGATGGCTCACAGATCAAGATCTTCGATGTCAATCAGTCATCTCCCGTTTTGAAAAATAAAGTGGATGTGCAATGGGGTATTGAAACACTTTTCCCTATGGCAGATCATCTGTTCATCGGATCAAATTCAGGCTTGCTGATTTATGATATTTCAAATCCTGAATCACCCTCTTTCAATTCCACATTCAGCCATGCTACTGCTTGTGATCCGGTAGTTGTTTCAGGAAATACAGCCTATGTTACTTTGAGAGACGGTACCCCATGCGCAGGTTTTGTCAACCAGCTTGATGTGATCGATGTATCCAACATCAACAATCCTTCTTTGATCAAATCCTACCCTATGGAAAACCCACATGGACTATCCATAGTAGACCAAACACTCTATCTGTGCGAAGGGAAATCAGGTCTTAAGACGTTCGATATCACGGATAACAAAAAAATAGATTCTCATCTTTTGGATCATGTGAATGGATTTTTTGGATGGGACGTTATTGTATTGCCTCCCGGTGACCTGGTGATAGTAGTAGGTTCAGATGGACTATATCAGTTTGATGCAAAAGACAAAAGCAATCTGAAACAACTGAGCAGAATCACAATTGAAGAATAACGATTGAGTAGTGAGAAGTTCTCATTCAGAAAAAGAATGAATGAGGACTTCTTTTGTAGAAATAAATTTTTTTTTATGAAGTGGAATACTCTTTTTTTATCCTGTTGTCTGCTCATTCTTTCAGCATGTCATGATACAGCACCCGAAGCATGTGGCCCAATTCATTATCACCTACTGAACTTAAATGTACAGGCAGTAAAAGATGATTTGGATGAATGGCTTTCAGATTTGCAACCGGAGCCAACACAAGAAGATCCCATTGGTCACCAACAAAATCTGGATTCTTTTGTAGCTAAATTAAATTCAATTTGTGATCTGGAGGGGACTGTGATTTGCTATGCATGTGTAAAGACATTTCCGGCACAATCAGAAATTCGGGTACACACGAATTATGCAGGTAGTAGCTTTGAAAGAATTATAGACATTTCAACTCCTGCTTCTCAAATAATGACGATTATAAATGTGCATGAATAAATTGAACGTCTATCAAATTAACATCAATATGAAATTTGGTCTGGTTTTATTAATTGCCTTTATGACAACAGTAATGATACAACCATTAATGGGTCAAATGGATTCGACAAAGGTGGTGGATGTGGTCTGGCTGAAAGATGGAAGCAAGCTGACAGGAACGATTTTGCAATGGGAGCTTAGCAGGGGCATGACATTCAGATTGATAACAGGTGCTGAAATCATCATCCCTAAAACCGATATTAAAAAGGTATCTCAGGATATCCCGCTACAGCAAAGCATGATTGACCATGTAAAAGATACTTATGTCAGGGTTCCAAAGCCATATGCATTCAAAGAGAAAGGCTGGTATCAGAACAGCTCAGGGTTTTTTAACTTTTCATACAATGGCGGAGCAGGAATTCATCACGCTATGGGTTACAGATTCAATAGGCTGCTGAGCCTGGGCATAGGCACAGGAATTGAAACACATGATTTTTCTAACAATAGAAACATCGTGCCGGTGTATGCTGAAGCAAGAGGATTTTTCTTGGCACAAAAAATTACACCCTATTATGCATTGAAAGTCGGTTATGGTTTTGCATTAAGAGACAAGAGCAGGGGAACTACCGGCGCGATCGGCGGATTCCATCTTAGTCCTGAAGTTGGATTGCGATTTGGTTCAGGCGATGTTTCCTATTACGCGGGAGTTGAATACAAATTGCAAAATGCAACATTCAGCAACCAGGGATTTGAATTTGGCGGCGGCACTGTCACAGACAAGATCAGCTATCGCAGAATTGAAATAAGAACAGGTTTATTATTTTAATATAATCGAAAGTAAAATGAAATTGAAATATATATTCATCATTGGTTTATTTGCAATTGGTTTGTTGAGTATCTCTTCATGCGAGAAAGACAAGACGTGTGGTTTCGGCGATCTTTCAGATTATATTGTCTTTGGACATTTCTATGGAAAGTGTATTGGGGAAGGATGTATTGAGATTTTCAAACTGGACGCAGAGCACTTGTTCGAAGACACACTGGATACATATCCATTAAGTGAAGATTTTTATCCGGG
The DNA here is from genome assembly GCA_040003045.1 of Saprospiraceae bacterium. Taxonomy (GTDB): domain Bacteria; phylum Bacteroidota; class Bacteroidia; order Chitinophagales; family Saprospiraceae; genus Opimibacter. The sequence goes on from JBDUDG010000172.1 coordinate 2,444, forward strand.
ACATTTTGTAACACAATGGTCAAATGAAAAATTTGAACTTGTCAAGGATCTTGAATTTTTTTTTCCTGAAGCGTTGTTGAATGAAACAGAAGTAATACAAGGGCAACCGGATGCAGGCGATTGGGGCGGCATTTATTTTGAAATCAAAAGAGGGGACACGCATCGTTTTTGGCTGCTCGATCAGATGGATGATCATATGCCAGCTGCATACAACGCATTTGTAGACAGGATAAATGAAAAGATATCCTTGATCCATCAGTAAAGAATTTGTAAAAGAAGGAAAGAGATATAAAAAAAACACCAGGCAATTGTCAGAAGCTGAGCTTATACAAGGATGCATACGTAATGACCGCAAATGTCAGGAGCAGCTCTATAAACTCCACTTCCCGGTGATGATGGTGATGTGTCTGAAATACACGAAGGATGAGGACAAGGCCTTATTGATTTTAAACGATGGATTTCTAAAAGTTTTTCAAAAGATCGGAACATTCAGAAGTGAAGGTTCATTCCAGGGATGGATCAGGAGGCTGATCTATCACACTCTGGCGGATTTCTATAAAAAAGAAAACAGCTATATACGGTTTATACAATTTGAAACTCCTGATGAACGACATGTACAGGCTTCACAGGGCGATCCTCTTGAATTCCAGGATTTGATCAATCTGCTTGACCGGATTCCCGGAAGGTCAGCCGAAGTGTTCAGGTTGTTTGCTATCGAAGGTTACTCACATGAAGAGATCGGAGAAAAAATGAATATAAGTACAGGAACATCAAAATGGCATCTCTCTAACGCAAGAGAAAAATTAAGAGCTTTAATTGTAAATGAAAATCATGCAAGAACGTCATCCATATAAAATCACCCCGGAACAGGGCTGGTCACACATGCAAAACCTCCTTGACAAATCCATGCCCATTCCTGTCAGATCACGCAGGTTTGCAATTTTCTGGTGGACCTCTGCCGTCGGAATAGTTTTAATTATTTCATCTGTCGTACTCATGAAAGGGCATTCGGTTGTTCCGGTCATGCAACCAATTACTACAGCGCATTCCGACATGGCAGGAAATGAAGTTCCGGCATCTGCCATTGCTGAAACTCCGAAGGTCACTACATCCATTTCTTCAAAAACAACAATCATTAATAAAAAGGAAGAAACAGCAACGATCAATAAAAAGGAAGAAAATAAAAATGCATCTCAACTTTTTAGTAATAAGAAAAGTACTTTATCCTCACCATCAAATACAAAACTGAAAGTAGTCAAGAGTCAAAATAAAATGACTTCTGACAAAGACACAGATGTAAAATCAAATATTTCGAAAACAAACTATGCCGTTGGATCACCTTCTGTTATTTCGATAGAAAATGCAACAAAGTCAAACGCATTGTCTTTGGAAAGCGAATTAGTCATTGCTTCCAAAGCACAAGATGAAGATCTTATTTCTGCAACTATCGAAGTCAGAAATATTCGTGGAGACAATTCGATACTGCAGCCATCGCAATTAATTGATGCATTTAGTTATAATATGTCTGAGAAGAATATAGGCCCCATCCTTCCCGGTCGGTATGTTTCAAAAAACAATGTGCATCCTTTTCATCCCACGATTTCAACGGGTATGATAGTCGGTAATCAAAATGGACTTGGTATCAATGGTAATGCCGGTGTTGAATATTCTATCAATTCAAAATTCAGCTTATCAGGTGGCGTAGGTTTAAGCACGTATCGTCCGGAAGCATTCGGTAATGGCAAATCCGTCTCTTTAAACAGCGATGAACTAGTTGGAAATGATCCCGGTTATTCAGGCACATACATCGCAGGAGAAAAAGTCAATTCAACTGCGGATTATAATGCCATTAATCCATTCGTAAAATCTATTAGCCAATGGGAATTAAGTGCCGGGTTGAAGTATTCCTTCCACAAACGATTTTTTATTGAAAGTGGGATGAAGTTTGGATTTGGGATAAAAGTCAAAAGTGAATATCCTATAGTTACTTTCCTTTCCGTTGTTTCAGTTCCTGTAGATATTAATGTTGCTAAGTCATTTAATTCCTACGATGTCATTCGTTCCACTATGTTATCAGTTTATGGAGGAATTGGGTTTCATCTAAACAGACACATAGACCTTTCAGCAAAATGGATACAGGGCTTAAATCATTATTTGCTGAATGGCCAACAATCTATTGTAGGCCTTAATACGAAAAGATCAGACTACATCCGGGGTTTAAATTTAGGTGTGCAGTATGGGCTGTAGGGAAAATCAGCGCTTTACCTGACCAGGTTATTGAATTAATAGTAAGAGATGTTTTTTCTTCTTCTCATTCATATAATTCTGTGTTTATATCTATTATACCATGCAAAAACCTGGAAAGATTGTCGGATTTATCATCATCGTTCTGACTTTGTGTTTCATAATTAATGCATGTGAATCTAATGTAATGGATACAGATACAAAATATTTCCCTGAAGTGAAAAGCATCATCAAGGAAAGCTGTATGTCTTGTCACTATTCCTCTGGAACGTGGGTGGGCCGGCCTGTGGCGTTCGATAATGATTCTGAAATTGCTGCATCATATATGATCATTAAAGCAGCCGTTGCAGACCCTGTATCCCCTGCTAACAGACGTATGCCTGATGGGAGTATGCTTTCACAGGCTGACATCGATATTATCATTCGTTGGTTTGAGAAAGGAGGCAAGATCACAGATTGATTCTAAAATAATCTTCAATTAAAACATACATCATCATGAAAATATTTAAAGCAAGTTCTCTATTTTTTATCCTGGGGATGGTCCTCAATTTATCTTCATGCGAAAAGGATTGCACTGATCCGATCACCTTAACAAATCCTGTATATTTTCAATTTGAAGCAAAAAATTATGCATGGGGATTGTTTCATTCAGGTTGGTTCATCGATAAGAATGGGAAGTTCGATTATTTTAATCTACCTGCTTCGTGGAATGAACCTGATTCTTCCGGCTATATTTCGAAAACGGATTTATTGTCTAACCTGGAACAAGCCGATACTGTTGTATATTCCATATCAATGCATGAATTACAAAGTCAAGCCAGACTCATTGATGATGTCGACGAAAACAAACTGTCAGAAATAGAACATGTTGCTGCAGATATAGGTATCTCAAGTCTTTACTGTTACAAACGGGATAGCGCAAAAGGAAAATACAAACGTATTTTATTGGAAACCAGAGGTGACATCCTTCAGTACAATCTCGACCCGGAAGCCATGGAACTAACCTCATGGCTGATCGCAGTTGGAAAAGAAGGCAGAGTTCTCGACTGGAATTAATACATACTTTCCTGAATTCCTATTTCCACTTTGAGGAGTGTTAGTCGAGGGTATAATTTCTTATGCTCTTACGCTCTTACAAGTGTAATCGGGCCTTTCTTCCGAGTAGAATATCATCCGACTCAGGTCTGTCCGGATCTGGCAAGCAACAATCAACCGGGCATACCGCAGCACATTGAGGTTCGTCGTGAAAGCCCTTGCATTCAGTGCACTTGTCAGGTACGATGTAGTAATAATCTGTCGACACCGGTTCGAGTCTGTCATCGACATTCACGACAGTTCCATCTTCAAGGGTATAACTGCCAGTAAGTTGGGTGCCATCCTTCATCGCCCACTGAATGCCACCCTCATAAATAGCGTTGTTGGGGCACTCCGGTTCGCAGGCACCACAATTGATACAATCATCGGTGATATATATAGCCATTCTGTGTATTCTCTCTTTTGGGTAGGGTAACAAAGGTAAGACATCCTTCGTTCCCCGCTCTTATGAGCGAGACCAGTCAGAAAATGACTCAAAAAACAAATGTTAAATCATGCCTGGGGCCGCTGATCCTCAGCCACTTAACACCTCGTGGCACGAGTACTCGTGCCACGAGGTGTTAAGTGGGCTGTTTTGAAGCCTTTATGGATGCAGGATTCAGCCTATTTTAGCCTTCCCATGAACAGGAAAATATCCTCATTTTTCACGCTATTACGAACTGCTATCAGCGGTGCGGAAAAGGAATTTACCACAGGGAGCATTGACAAAGCCATCTTTCTGCTGGCCGTCCCCATGGTCCTTGAAATGGTCATGGAAGGACTTTTTGCGCTGGTAGATATTTTCTTTGTCTCGAAGCTCGGTAAAGAAGCAACAGCCACGATCGGTCTTACAGAAGTGATCATCACCCAGGTGGTGGCATTGGCCTTAGGACTATCGATGGCCACCACCGCAATGGTAGCCCGCAGAATCGGAGAAAAGGACAGGGAAGGTGCATGCGTTGCTGCTATGCAGGCCATTTTTATCGGCGTCATTGTTTGTTCAGTCATCGCTGTAATTTTCTATTTCACTGCTCCGGATATTTTGAAATTTATGGGTGGGTCTGCAGAATTGATCAGGAAAGGAAATGGATATACAAGGATTTTGCTCACAGGGAGCAGCACACTTTTTTTCCT